>NZ_DLJD01000044.1:0-76761 GCF_002484085.1 Sphingobacterium sp. UBA7625 | reverse complement strand
GTGAAGCTTCAGAAGCTAAACGTCCTCGCAAAGCGAAAGACGGAGAATAATATTTTTATTCCAAACCGGATAGCGTAGCGTTAGTTTCTGGAAAAGATTACTTTTCTTGAACTAGCCTATCTGTCCGGTTTTTTGGTTTAACAACACTTGATGATCAAGGAATGTTAAACTTCATATTAGCTTAACATGCTTTAAGTTAATATTGTATAATATTTTCAGTAGTAAACAATAATAAAAAGAAATAAAACATGTCAGTACAAATTTCTGCATCAGATGTAAACAAATTGCGTCAACAAACTGGCGCTGGTATGATGGATTGTAAAAAAGCTTTGGTTGAGTCTAATGGTGACTTTGAAGCTGCTGTAGATTACTTGCGCAAAAAAGGTGCTAAGGTAGCTGCTAGCCGTCAGGATCGCGACTCTAACGAAGGCGTTATCATCGCTAAAGCAACTGCTGATGGTAAATCAGGTATCGTAGTTGAAGTAAACTGTGAAACTGACTTCGTAGCTAAAAACTCAGATTTCGTAGCTTTCGCAGAAAAAATCGCAGACCTAGCATTGAACAACAAACCAGCTTCTTTGGAAGAATTAAAAGGTTTGGAACTTGATGGCAAGAAAATCGCTGATGCTTTGATTGAGCAAACTGGTGTAATCGGAGAGAAAATCGACGTTTCTAAATACGAAACAATCTCTGCTGAGAAAGTAATCGCTTATATCCACGGTAACTACCGCTTAGGTGTATTAGTAGGTCTTTCTGCAGATGCAGCTGGTGCTGAAGAAGCGGGTAAAGATGTTGCAATGCAAATCGCTGCAATGAACCCTATTGCAATTGATAAAGATGGTGTTGATCAAAACACAATTGAGCGTGAAATCGCTATCGCGAAAGAACAAATCATTGCTGAAGGAAAACCAGCAGATATGGCTGAGAAAATCGCTCAAGGTAAATTGAATAAATTCTTCAAAGACACGACTTTGTTGAACCAAGAATTTGTAAAAGATTCTTCTAAAAATATCGCTCAATTCTTGGATTCAGTTTCTAAAGGATTAACAGTAACTGCTTTCAAACGCGTACAATTAGGCGCATAAGCCAGTTCCCTTTCTAGCAATAGATCGGTAAAATAAAAACAGGGATTATTCACAAAATAGTCCCTGTTTTTATATATAGAGGCTCACCCCTTACAAGCCCATCTCCTTATCAATTGCTATCAGCCTTTCGTGTTTCCCTGTCTTTCAGCTACCGCTTTTTTTTTCATTCAAATTTATGTAACTTAATCATACATAAAAACGAAATAAGATATGGGCATGCTAAAAGAAGATTCACTAAAAGGCAAACGCATTTTAATTACCGGCGGCGGTACCGGGCTAGGAAAAGCGATGACTGATTATTTCTTGGAGTTAGGTGCTTCCTGCCTGATCAGCAGCCGAAAGGATGATGTGATTCAACATACAGCAAGAGAATTGTCCGACAAACATCAAGGCAAATGCCTAGCCATAGCCGGCGATGTGCGGAATTATGAAGATGTAGAACGTGTAGTTGCTTACGGATATGAACAACTGGGCGGGATAGACATCTTAATCAACAACGCTGCCGGTAACTTTATATCCCCCACCGAACGCCTGAGTCATCGTGCTTTTGAGTCCGTCATTGGAATCGTTCTTCAGGGAAGTATAAATTATACATTGGCACTGGGAAAACGCTGGATCGAAAATAAGGATCAAAACAAAACGGTGCTCAGTATCGTAACCACCTATGCCTGGACGGGTTCAGGATACGTTGTTCCTTCGGCTACAGCCAAGGCCGGTGTCTTAGCCATGACAAGATCTCTTGCTGTCGAATGGGGCAAAAAAGGGATACGTTTAAACGCTATTGCCCCGGGGCCGTTTCAGACTTCCGGCGCTATGGAGCGCCTGCTTCCGGGCGAGTTGGGTGAACTTTTATCGCCGACCAAACGGATACCCCTCGGACGTCTAGGTCAATTAGACGAACTGGCAAATCTCGCCGCCTATCTGGTATCTGACTATTCGAGCTACATTAATGGCGATGTGATAACAATAGATGGTGGAGAATGGTTAAAAGGCGCAGGGGAGTTTAACGGTCTGGATATTATTCCCGAAGAACAATGGGACAACATTGAAAAAATGACGCGAAACGCAAAAAGTACCTAGTGATTTCCCTATTTCAAGAAAAATCTATTGTTTTCTGTAAAAATCAACGGATATAACACCAAAATAACGATATTTGGCTCCTCGATTCAGCTGGATTTACAGGATATATTGACATACGGCTAGACAGCTAAAGAAATATCATGGCATTCTGATTCATCAACAATTATAAAATAAAAGTTACATACGTCTAATGAGTTTATCCTTCCTACCCGAAAAAATCAAACATAAACAAAAGATAAATCTGCACGAATTAGGCTTTGATTTTGCCTTAGTTTATATCTCGGAAGGTCTCTTGGTATCGAAAAATACCGGAGCTAAATTTCTTAAAGAAAATTTACTTTTTCTGAACACTGGTTCAGAAATACTTGAAAGTAAGAAAGATTCAAGTGTATTTATTTTATATTTTTCAAGTCACTACTTCAAAGATCTGCATCATATACAGCAAAATTTTTGTCTGTCCCACAATCCACAGCATATTTTCAATTCGGAAACATTACTAAATAAAAGCCTGTCCCTAAAAAAAGAAAACCGCAAGATAATCGAAAAAGTCTTGTCGCTGATTTATCAACAGGCGGAATCTGAAGATGCGGCAACTTCCACATTTATCTTTCATCAAGTGATGTCGCTGTTTGCATTCATTGAAAATATATTAAAGGAACTGAACCTACCGGTCAATAAGTCCCGCGAAATGTCTGAGGAAATAGAGGCCTATATTCAACAGAACATCTATTTCCCTGACAAACTACAAATTAAAAATATAGCAGATCATTTTCAGATTTCAGCTAATTACTTTGGTGCTTTTTTTAAGAAAAGACAGCAGAAAAGCTACAAACTATACATTGATGATATCCGTATCCAACTTATTGAAGACAGGTTAGCGTCTAGCCAATACACAATGAAACAGATTGTAGATGAACTAGGCTTTAACGACGAAAGCCACCTCACCAACTTTTATAAGAAAAAAAGAAATACAACCCCAAGCGCTTACAAAAGATCGAAGAAAGGATCTAGCTAATGATCAAGCTGAATGACTCCATTGAGGTCGTTGTTCAATGACCGTTGTATTGCTTCGTCTAAAACCAATATCTTCTGTCCTTGAACTGTCTGCTCTGCCTCGCTATTGGTATTTGCCGGCGTGGAATTGAACGACTCCATTTTCATGGGAAAATAAATTGGGTTCTCATCTTCCGAACGCCCGATAGTCAACAGGATATTATACCCCTGTAGACGTAAACTCTGTAATGTCTGATAATTTAAACGCTTGAAAATCATAGTGGCCAATATTTACTGTTTTTAATTAAACATTATTGTTCTCAATTTGTTTGCTTTATCAGAATAAATTTTACGTTTTTATGACAGTTACTTCAAAACCATTTTCGGGGTAAAAAAAACAATGCATTTTCCTAATTATCAACATTAATTTTTAAAACTTTTTATCTTCTGACCTGTTTTATTACTGTAGATAAATCAGAAGATTATGGCTGGCACAGAACACAAAAAAACGAAGGGAAAGGTCGAATCAGATTATCCAGATTCAGAGCAAAACTTAGCTTATAATGAAGAGTTGGAAAGTTATGAACTGGATGTAGATGATAATGATCCGGATTATGATCATCCGGCAGATTATGATACACTATCTGAAGGGGCGATAGACGATGATTCCAGTTATGACGATTCCAACCCTTTTGTAGGCGATGAGTATGCAGACCGCGAAGATTTGGAGGAAGAGGATCTCGAGGATGCACATATGCGTATAGATACCTTCAAACATGACCGTTTATCCCCATTGGATAAAAAATTGGCCGAGAACGAAGAAGATTTGAGAGCGGATCTTGATGAAGAGGGATATCCAAAAAATGATAGGTAGTTTTCCGATTATAAAGTAGTTTTGAAAGGAGTCTTAGGACTCCTTTTTTTGTATATTACATTTTTGCAAAGAAATATGGGATTCAGCATTCAAATAAAGTGTGTAACTCTGTATTTTTATGTAAGTTTATGTTGAAAGATTTAAATACATGGAAAGTACCTTACCGCTCATTCGTATTATTGACCTAAAAAAATCATACGGAACTAAAGAAATTTTAAAAGGAATCAATCTGGATATATTCCCGGGCCAGGTCATCGGTTATATAGGCCCCAATGGGGCAGGAAAATCCACGACAGTCAAGATCTTGACAGGCTTGATCGAAGATTTTACTGGTCAGGTCGAAATCAATGGTATCGATATTCAAAAAGATCCTCTTTCGATAAAATCCCAGCTCGGATACGTCCCCGAAAATGCAGAGCTGTACGAAGTCCTGACTCCGATGGAATACCTTGATTTTGTCGGAAAATTATATGGTATGGAAGACGATACAATTCAAGAGCGTTCCTTAAAATTATTAAGTGCATTTGGCCTGGCCGCAAATGCTACGAGTAGAATGGATACCTTTTCTAAAGGCATGCGTCAAAAAGTGCTTTTGATATCTGGCATTATCCATAACCCACAGATTATCATTCTGGATGAGCCTCTGTCCGGACTCGATGCCAACGCGGTGATTTTTGTAAAAGAACTCATATCACTGCTGGCCAAAGAAGGTAAAACTATTTTTTACTGTTCCCACATGATGGACGTCGTTGAAAAAGTTTCCGATAGAATCCTGTTGATCAATCAGGGAAGTATCATTGCCGATGGTACTATCAATGAACTGAAGTCGGATCCCAATGAATCACTCGAACACATATTCGCAAAATTAACCAATACCGATAACGGTGCATTGGATGCATCTAACATCATTAGCGCTATTCAATAATATGGAAAAATTTATCTTACGATTTATTCTTCTGTTTAAGGGTGTCTGGGAAAGCCTGGGTGTTAACTATACGCAGTTTAAAATTATTTTAGAAACAAAAGTTACCTTAGATAATAGAAAACCGATTACATTTAAGAAACGGAATGCAGGGAAATCCTCATCGTCCACCTCCATTATACAATTTATTATGTATATGATCATTGGCTTGATGTTCATGGTTATTCTCATCCTCATTCCAGATCGTTACTTAGCACTTTCCATTATGTTACTCTGTTTTACCAGCATGCTCAGCATTACATTGGTATCAGACTTTTCACCTATACTTTTAGACATTCGGGACCAGTACATTATTATGCCCAAGCCTGTTAGCGATAGGACTGTGGCTTTATCGCGAATAACATTTATCGCCATTAAGCTTTTCAATCAGATTATTGCATTATGCCTACCAGTAGTGGTTTATGTCTCATTTAACTGGGATATAACAGGCATTTTTCTATTGATTCTACAACTCCTATTGAGTACACTGATTGCCCTGGTTTTCGTTAACGGGTTCTATATGATCAGCATCAAATATCTCCCCATCCAAAAATTTAAGGATATTATTGCCTATATACAGATCGGACTTTCACTGGTCATTTTTCTAGCCTATTATCTTGGTCCCAATCTGATTCAAACAATCGTTGAGTCACAGCTGACAATTGAACAATTTAAATTTCTATGGATATTTCCCAGTACTTGGATCGCCTCTTTTCAGTCCTTGCTTCAGGGCAACCATAGCCTACAGTCCATTATATTTTCCCTTTTGGGCTTAGTTGTTCCTTTCTTTGGTGTTTATGCTTGTACAAAATTATTTTCCAAAGGTTTTAATGCCAAAATAGCCGCTCTTGCAAGTGGTGATACACCTTTATCTGAAACCGATCAGGCAATTTCACACACCAATACAGGACGACCATTCTATAAAAAATTGGGAGCCGGCGTATGCTCATCTCCGCTCGAAGAGGCTGGATTTAGTATTGTATGGCTTATAAGTGCAAAAACAAGAGAATTTAAACAGCAGCTCTATCCATCCTTAGCTTATCTGCCCATCTATTTTATATTCCTGTTTTTACGGACCGATGAGGGGCTGCCATTTGTAGAGAAGCTGACCAAGCTAAGAGAATCGGGCTTATATATCATTATGTTTTATCTATCGCTGCTAACCATTTTAACGGTATTTCAGCTGATCACGCAGAGCAATAAATATAAAGCAGCCTGGATCTACTATGTTGCTCCAATGAACTGTCCGGGGCAATTTATGACAGGGGTACTTAAAGCCTGCCTCATTAAATATGTACTGCCATTTAATCTCTTGTTTCTCTGTATCTGTGTTCCATTATTCGGCATCGGTTCGATTAATGATTTATTGCTATCCTCAGCTGTCGGTGGGATAGAAAGTATTCTAATCATGCTCTTTCTGGTCAAAAATTATCCTTTTTCCAAAGCAAGTCAATCCAGTTCCAAAGCGCTGGTCAATTTATTGATTTTAGGCTTGCTGGGACTTTTAGGTTATCTCCATAAAGTGATTTTTCAATATGAACTATTGGTATGGGGTTTAGCGGCGCTTGGCTGGTTATTATTTTTTATTATGCTCAAATATCTCCAAAAAGACGATTGGAAAAGCCTCGCCTTTGATGACAATTAAGCAATTACATGAATACACAGGCTCCAATAGACGGAACTTGTGTATTTTTCACCATTACTTTTTATTGATCCGCCCCTTAAACCGGCTGATACCATCCATAAAAGCTTCTACAATTATCCTTCCTTTAGGAAGATGATTAAGATCGTAGTTGAACACGGCATTCTTAACAGCTTTATATTCGTGCTTTTGCCACTGCACACCGTCAACCGTTATCCGCACGGTCATATCGCTCAGCTTATTCGATACCACACTTAATTGCGTTTGATCAACCACAGATCTTGGATACAGGGAAAATGCATAACGAGCCTTTGTTGTATCCATTTCAAAACCCGAAACAGCCTTAAAGCTAAACATTTCTCCTATTCCACAATCACTTTCAAATGCATGAATAAGATTTCCTTTCAGATCAAAAACGCGAAGATAACCATCTCCTTTTTCGGGTTGTGCCCAAAACTGCAGTCCATTTCCAGCTGTATCTATCAGGCGAAAAGAGTAGTTGCCTTCAGCAATGCGTATCGTATCAGTATAAAGTGTGAGGGCAGTCAACTGTGCTGCCTTCTTTTGAAAAATTGTATCTTGCCGGGCATTCATTAAAAAAATACTGTTGTCTTGAGGTGTTTTATTTGTAAGAAATTTCAGAACAAATTCATTGGGAAATTTCTCTGGGGCCGTAAAAAAAGCTTTCATTTCATTGTCTTCCGACCATGCATCTTTCTTACCGTTCGGTTTGACAAGTTCTACATGAAAGACATTTTCACCGTCTTTTTCCTGAATTTCCCCGGGTAGCAACACATCTGCCACTTGATTAAAAGAAAGTTCTCCCCTCCAATGAAATGTTTTGGAAGGAAAGCCTTTAGTGCCGTACACTATTGTAAGCGAATGCAATGGATCCGCCCCGAGATTTCTAAAAGATATCCGTGGGCCAGAACTGGCTGGATTTAATCTTGAAAAACGTTGCTCGTCGTTTGGTACCATAATAGATTCGACGGCTACATCTATTTTTTGCTTGGGTTTCGAATAATGAAACAAATAAGCTGAGATATTTTCAACCGCCTGTATATTATCAGCGGCAGTATAGGGTTCCATGCGCAAAGCTGCAGTATGCCGTCCCGGCTTTGTGAATACATCAATTACATCGGGTTGCTGCAGATCACCCGGACACCAATACGCCCGATCAAAGATCCAGGTCCCGCCTTGTGGGTATAAAGGGTTATCGCCACACTTTTTCCACATATCCCGTAGGTCAACAACCTTTCCATCGAGCATGAATTCACGCCATCGCGTACAAAACTCGCTGCAACCACGAGGCTTGTCCATACCATGTCCAGTATGCTGAATACGTATCCGGCTTAAAGCGGCATGCCTCAGCGATTCGTAAGTCACCGGCGTTAAATTCTCTTCTATCTTCTCGTTGGGATCACCGTATTTATAGGCCCTGTTCCACAAAGTTGTTACACCCAGAGGAGTAACAACTGGAGGACCCGATAGAATTTCGAAATCTATGCTAAGTGCCCAACCTACAGTTTTATCCTCAAAACCCGAGTGTACATATACAATCTCAACACTATCCCGCAAAAAAGGGGCAAAGTCAGTTACATCTACCTGCCACTTCCAGTTCCACCCCTTGTTGTAAATGCTCCCATAAGGCGTAAGCATCCGGCCCAATTCGTAGTTGAGCTCCTCTCCTTTCGCTCCTCCTTTACGTCTCAATAGGATATGATCCAGATAATCCCAATGTGCTGTGTTCAAGCTATCAGGACTTCCCAAAGTGACATGCATAGTTATTTTTCTCACAGGGTATTCGGCCTGAGGAAATACGCCCCATGCAGGATAAGGATTTGCACCTTTAGCAGCATCACAAATAACAGTACTACGATTGTGCGTGACAACATGGGTTATTGCTTGCTTTTGCGCAATAGCATGAAAACCGATGATAAGCCACACTAGAATAAGAATAGGTCTGAAGTTCATTATAGTAATAGAATAAAAGGTAAGAAACGGTCCCACTTGACTTAAGGGGGATCGTCAGGATTATTCCAAAAATTTATTCAAAAAAAAGGAAAGTCTGAATATAGACTTTCCTTTTTTTAGTAGCGGGGAGCAGGATCGAACTGCCGACCTCAGGGTTATGAATCCTGCGCTCTAACCATCTGAGCTACCCCGCCGTTTCGGTATGCAAATATACCACTTCACCTGTCAATTCAAAAGATTTTTTTATTTTTTTTAAGGATTTATTACGACCAAAAAGCTATATCCCACACAACAAACTCATTCTTAACGAAGTAAAATAATGACTCAGTCGCAAAAAAAGTCGGGATAAGATGGTGAAGATTTTTAATTCAAAAAATTGTGAAAAAGCCTTCAACTTTTCACAAAAAAACTTGCAATAACAAAATAAATATGTATTATTACAAATAATAAGTTTATGCGATAGAAAGCAAAATGGAAAGAGATTTGTAGCGGGGAGCAGAATCGAACTGCCGACCTTTGGGTTATGAATCCAACGCTCTAACCATCTGAGCTACCCCGCCATTTTGGGAATGCAAATATAGCTTATTTTTGATTTAAACAAACTAAAATTTAAAAAAACATTTATATGGCAGATAAAATAAAATTCCAACTAGAATATATCATCAACTCTTCACCTAGAATTTTATTTCCGTATTTGCAAGAACCAAACGAACTGGCTCAATGGTTTGCAGATGATGTAAACTACAAAGACACTGTTTATACCTTCATTTGGGATGATGAACCGCATCGCGCAAAAATCGTAGCTTCCAAAGAAAACAAATCAGTGCGTTTTAAGTGGCTCGATGATGATCCATACTATTTCGATCTGGAGATAGATCAGGATGAGCTGACAAACGATGTTGCACTTAAAATAACAGATTTTGCTAAAGAAGAGGACTTGGAAAATAGAAAATTAATCTGGAAAAATTCAATCGTCTATCTTCAGAGTGTTATAGGTGCATAAAAAAACCTATCTTTGCAATATATTTTCACCAAGGGCTCTAAAAGAGCTCCTTGGCTGGAAGATGCTTTAATGTAAAGGCATCAATTTGCTTAGCGTCACGGATGAAAAAAGTTCATTTACTTATTCTTCAAGCTTTCATTAAACCATTCATCGTCACATTTTTTATTGTGATGTTTGTATTATTAATGCTTTTTCTATTCAAATACATTGATGATTTGATCGGAAAAGGATTTGAGTGGTACACCATTATGGAGCTTATTGGGTACCAATGCATTGTTCAAATTCAAATGGCAATGCCCTTATCCATGCTATTGTCTTCCATTATGACTTTCGGTAACCTTGGGGAAAGCTATGAGCTCGTGGCGATAAAGGCTGCGGGTGTATCGCTACGCAAAGCCATGACTCCCCTATTTGTACTTGTTGCAATTTTTGCCACAAGTTCCTTTCTATTTTCCGATTATATCTTACCGGTTGTCAACCTAAAAATGGGAACCCTATTGACTGATGTCCGCAATAAAAAAGCTGATTTTCTAATCAAACCGGGTATTTTTAACAATACAATACCGGGATACTCCATTCGTGCAAGAGGAAAAAATAAGGAAGGAACGATTCTATATGATCTGATGATTTATGATCATCGTGGAGGTAGTACAGCCAACAATGTTTTGATGGCTAAAGAGGGATACATTTATAATTCGCCTGACAACAGCTATATGATCCTCAAATTGAAGGATGGAATACGCTATGAAGAGTCGCGAACCAAGAACTCAAAAACATACGATCCACGCCAGCAATTCACACGCTTCAAGTTTAAGGAGACGGAACAGAAGTTTGACATGGGGAGTTTTCAACAGGGCAAAACGGATGAAAGCCTTTTTAAAAGCCACCATGCCATGCTGAATCTCAAGCAATTGGACATGTACATTGACTCGAACCATATCAAAATTGACAGTATGGGCAGGGCAATTACAAGAACCTTGGATACACGGTACAATATCTATTCAAAGTATTTTAATGCCGTTCAACCGGGGCAAGCTAAAGTAAAAGAAGCGAAAGTGAAGCCTTATAACGATTTAATAGCTGATCTAGTACAGCCTGAACAACGGACACAGGTCACCATGAATGCCCTGAGCCAGCTAAACTATTTAAAAGAAGATCTCAATAGCCGTACGCTCGAATTTAAGGACTACAAGACCAAAGATATTCGGTATCGGATCGAATGGCACAGAAAATTCACACTAGCGGTATCCTGTCTTCTTTTATTTGCTATTGGAGCACCTTTAGGCGCTATTATTAGAAAAGGCGGTCTCGGTCTTCCGGTCGTTATGGCCATCATCTTCTTTTTAATTTATCATATCATCTCTACTGTCGCCGAAAAAACAGCCAAAGATGGTGCGATATCGTCAGCTGTGGGTATGTGGATGGCCATTATCATATTGACGCCACTAGCGGCATTTTTAACGTATAAATCAACCACAGATTCAGCACTATTTGATATAGATCAGTATAAATTAAAAGCTGAAGCAGCCTGGAAATGGATCAAAGAGAAATTTGGTAAAAAGAATAAATTAAAGGAGTCCCATTAGATTTGTGACAGCCTTATTATAAATAAAATTAGATTCTACACTAACTTTGTATCAATACAATTTAACAATAAATGGAATTCAAATTAAACACGATCGAAGAAGCGATCGCTGATATACAGGCAGGAAAAGTAGTTATCGTCGTAGATGACGAAGATCGTGAAAATGAAGGTGATTTCGTCACCGCCGCCCGCAACGCAACTCCCGAAATTATCAACTTTATGGCAACCCATGGCCGGGGTTTAGTATGTGCTCCTATTACTAAAGAAAGAGCTGATGCTTTACATCTTGACCTTATGGTGGGGCAAAATACAGCCATTTACGAGACTAATTTCACCGTTTCTATTGACTTACAAGGATATGGCTGTACAACAGGGATCTCAGCATCTGATCGTTCAAAGACCATCAAGGCAATGATCGACCCAAATATTCACTACGAAGAGTTGGGCAGACCGGGACATATCTTTCCATTGATTGCTAAAGACGGTGGTGTATTGCGCCGTACAGGACATACCGAAGCAACTGTTGACCTTGCTCGTTTGGCAGGTTTTGAACCAGCAGGTGTATTAGTCGAAATCTTAAAAGAAGATGGTGAAATGGCAAGACTGCCAGAATTAATGGAAGTTGCCAAAAAATTTGATCTAAAAATTATCAGTATTGAGGACCTTATTGAATACCGCTTAAAACACGATTCATTGATCAATGAAGAAGTAACGGTCAATATGCCTACGCAATATGGTGATTTTCAAATGAAAGCTTTTACACAAAAAGATACTGGTGAACAACATCTTGCCCTTTATAAAGGAGAATGGAACGAAGATGAACCTATTCTTGTCCGTGTTCATAGTTCTTGTGTGACAGGCGACATTTTTGGTTCTTGCCGTTGCGACTGTGGACCTCAACTTCACAAGGCAATGGAAATGATCCAAGAAGAAGGAAAAGGAGTGATTGTCTATATGAATCAGGAAGGCCGTGGTATTGGACTAATCAATAAATTGCATGCTTACAAATTGCAAGAGAATGGATTGGATACTGTTGATGCCAATGTACAACTTGGATTTAAAGCTGATTTGAGAGACTATGGTGTAGGAGCACAGATCCTGCGAAACCTCGGGGTAACTAAAATGCGTCTGATGTCCAATAACCCAACAAAACGTGCAGGACTGGTCGGTTATGGTTTGGAAATAGTAGAAAACGTTCCAATTGAAATAACAGCGAACCCCTACAATGAGGAATATCTGAAAACAAAAAGGGATCGTATGGGTCATACCATTATGAAGAACTTATAATAAAGATCGAAAAGAATTTCAAAAAGCGGTGTTTTTCTAGGAAAAAACACCGCTTTTTTTATGAAAGATGTGATGTTATCATGGCAGTACTTTCGGGAAATTGACGTAACTTTATACTAATGGATACGCAACGGAAACATATCATCTTTTTTGACGGTGATTGCTTAGTTTGTAATCGTTTTGTTCAAATTCTATTGAAAATAGATACCAATAATAGGTTTCTGTTTAGTTCCTTACAGTCTGACTTCGCTAAAAATAGTTTAAATGCGATTCCAAAAAATATAGATTCCATCATTTATTTATCACCTACAGGTAGTTATATCAAAAGCGAGGCGATATTGAATATCTGCAAAACATTAGGCCTTCCCTATTCAATCGTCTATTTTTTAAAAATACTGCCAAAAAAATGGCGTGACGCAGGTTACGATTACTTTGCAAAAAATCGCTACAAATGGTTTGGCACAAATAAGTATTGTACGGTTCCCAATGAGCAACAACGAAAAAAATTCGTCTAGATAAGCTTCCCATAAAATCGTTTGTTTGCGAAACAATAGGCATAAGAATTTTGTTCCAACAGAAGCTGCTTTAACAGGCAGGCCAAGATGATATGTCCACAAGAATAAATAAGTAAGGGGCACATGTAAAAGCGATGCCTTAACAAAAAATAATGAATTCAATGAAAAACCCACTCTTAATTGACAAAGCCTATATAAACGGAAAATTCATCACATCAAAAAATACGTTTGATGTCGTCAACCCCGCCACTGGAAAAACAATCGCAGCCTTACCTGATTTAAAGGTTGCAGATTGCACAAAAGCCATACAGGCTGCTGATAAAGCTTGGAAAAGCTGGAAAAACACGACAACTTCGGAACGATGTACTATTGTTCGCAATTGGTATAATCTTATTCAACAAAATAAAGACCTGCTTGCTGAAATTATGACACTAGAGAGTGGAAAACCGCTCAATGAATCGAAAGTAGAAGTAGATTACGGGAATTCATTTGTTGAGTGGTTTGCCGAAGAAGGTAAGAGGGCCTATGGCGAGACTATCCCCGTTCAGAAAAAAGGCACACGAATGATGACAATCCGACAGGGAGTTGGTGTCGTTGCCGCGATTACACCATGGAATTTCCCTTTGGCCATGATCACCCGAAAGGTCGCTCCGGCACTCGTTGCAGGTTGTACTGTAGTACTCAAACCTGCGTCCCAAACGCCTTTATCTGCAATCGCATTAGTCAAACTAGCCGAAGAAGCAGGTCTGCCAAAAGGTGTTTTTAACGTGATTACCGGAAAGGACAGCGCTGGTATCGGAAAGGAACTTGCCATCAACGATCTGGTCAGAAAACTCTCTTTTACGGGGTCTACTGAAGTCGGCAGGACATTGATCGAACAGTCCGCCTCAAACATTAAGAAAGTCTCCATGGAACTCGGAGGAAATGCACCTTTTCTTGTTTTTAATGACGCAGATATTGATGCCGCCGTGGAAGGTGCTATCGCCGGTAAGTTCCGTAATTCCGGACAAACCTGCGTCTCAATCAACCGTTTTTTAATCCAGGAAGATATATACGATGCTTTCGCCACAAAGCTCACTCAAGCTGTAAGTCAACTAAAGGTGGGCAACGGCTTAGACAAGGGGGTTCAAGTTGGACCTTTGATCAATGCCAAAGGTTTGGAAAAAGTACAGCATCACGTCCAAGATGCTCTAAAGCATGGAGCAGAACTGGCTACAGGAGGTAATGTGATCAAAGACCTCTTCTTCCAGCCAACTGTAGTGACCAATATCCCTAAAGAGGCCCTAATATTCCATGAGGAAACTTTCGGTCCAGTCTGCGCATTATTCAGTTTCAAAACAGAAGAAGATGGTATCGCCATGGCCAATCACACTGAATTTGGTCTTGCCTCCTATTTCTACAGTACCAATATCAATCGTTGTTTCCGTGTTGCCGAACAATTGGAGGCGGGCATGGTAGGCGTTAACACGGGATTAATATCAAATGCAGCAGCCCCATTTGGTGGGGTAAAACAATCTGGCGTCGGTCGTGAGGGATCAAAACATGGACTCGATGAATATATGGAATTGAAGTACATCTGTTTCGCCGAATAAATACGATATACTCATCTAAAAGGGGCTGCTTATGACACAAAATCCATTGTTGTTTGGAAATTTGACACAAATAGCCCCTTAGTTCGCAGTTAACGCTGAGTTTTAATAAATGCTGTCAATTTTTCCCGAGTTGAACTAAATGACAATGCATCGCCTACCTTATCGTAATTCTCTTTGTCCATACAGCTTGGATAGGCATATTTAGCAAAAGCCAATTTGTTGTCGTCTCTTATAAATAATTCCATGAGGTCTATGATTTCTGAACTGCGCAATCGTCTATTTTTCAATTCCTGCGCAGCGACCTGCAAACGATCCTGATCATTTTCTTTTTGATTGAGCAGATCATTCAACTGGTTCGCATCATTTTTATCCTGATAACCAGTATTGTCGATCGGATCTTCCTGATATTGTTGATTATTACTTCTATCATCCTCAGACTGGCCATATCGCTCGTATTGTTGTTGATCCCGATCGTATCTATCCTCATTGTAATCACCATCATCGTCGTTATCATCATCGTAGCTATCCCTGTTACGAGAATTATCATTATATCGACCTACAGGATGCATGGATTCCAGTACAATCCCTCGATTCCCCCCACGGCTGCTTACTGAAAATACAACATCCATATATTGACCTTTTCGGTTGACGAGCTGCACACCTCTTCCGTTTAAAGTTCTCTGCTGTCTGTTTGCAAATACGATACGCAAATTATATCTCGGGTTTTGCAAATTTGGCACACGAAGGTCAATCGACGGTCTATTATTGTACAAAACATTATTGATATAAAGAAAGAAGGGAACATCGGTCGAATAAATATTTAATGTTCCGCCATAAGGTCTATAACGTTGGGCGAATCCTCCAGTTGCAATAGCGAGCAACATGATCACGGTCAAAAGTCTCTTGTACATATTCCTTTTTCAATTTATAATCGTTCGACTAACTAGAATAGAAAAGGATTAAGAAAACTAAGAATTTAACGTTTTGTTCGAATTACTTTTATTTCTGAACTTTTTGTAGAGCTTCACAGCTATCATTAAGGAGATCGACAATATTAAAAGTCCGAGGACACCAAATATCCAATTGAGAGCAGACTTTAATACAACGGTAAATACGATTGCGAATAATAAGACGGTCGCCAGCTCATTCCAAAGGCGCAATTTGGTCGAGGACCACGTCGATGATTCCCCTTTTAACTGAAACATAATACGTTGGCAAGCGAAATGATAAAGGATCAACCCTAATACAAAAGTAAGCTTAACATGCATCCAGCCCATGGTCAATAATCCCGGATTAATATACAGCATAACGAGGGCAGCCACAATGGTGAGATACATGGCAGGTGTCGTGATGATCCACCACAATTTACTCTCCATCAGTATAAACTGTTTATGCAAAACCCCATACTCTTCTGCAGATTTGGATTTAGCTTCGGTATGGTAAATGAATAAGCGAACAATATAAAATAATCCAGCCATCCAACAAACCACAAAGATAATATGAACTGCTTTTGCGTATAAATAGACCATGGATACAAAAATAAGAAAAGTTAGGGGCAATCAATAAAACTAGGCTTCAATTAGATAAATCTTACATATAGTATACAAAAAGACAAAAGTTCATCTCTATTACATAACTATAGTTTTCAGTAATGCATATTAAATAAACAACGCTTCAAATCCGGCATAGATCGTACAACTTACCAGATCCGAAGTGTTGTTATCTCTACTATTTTCAACCTATCTATTTTTTCTGCTGAGAAGTTTTCAGTTCCTTATATAACAAAAATAAGTGAGCAGCAGACCAGCTAAAATGTGGTGCTTTGAGCCTTTTGCCTGTCCGGGCTTCATAGTTTTCATGAATTGGTCCATGACCGGATAATCCCTCCAGTCGCTCAAAGACCTGTTTGGTATACAGATCGGCTTCCTTTTGATAACCGTATTTCCTTAAACCAGAAATGGCGAAATAGACCTGATCCAACCAAATAGGCCCGCGCCAGTATCCCCTATCCATGAATTTGGCGTTGTCTAGGGCAGCAGTAGGAAAAGGTACAAAGGAGGCAAATTTACTGGTATCCTTCATTACACGAACCACAGCCTCAGCTTGTGGCACAGTAGCTAAACCTGTCCACAACGGTGACCAACCTTCGGGACCAAAACATGGGATAAGCGCTCCATCCAGTTTGCGGTCAAAATAATATCCTTGCTCTTGATCGAAGAAGTAGTCCATGGCAAGGTAGGGTTCTTTTTTCCCCCGAAATGGCACACTGAGCAATTCCGCAAAATGCAGCAGATATTTTCGTTCCAGCTCGAGATAAGCACTGAGCTCCACAGACTCTTGATTCATGCTCCAGGCACCTTCTTCATTCCATAACATCTGGGTACTGTCGTACCGAATAGCGTTGTCCATACCACTTTCCCACTTAGCAGCTTCCAATGTTCCATCTGTGGCTCCGTACTCACAAATACCATTTTTATTGTGATCCCGGTAACGGAACCACCATTGATGGTACAAGACCAGTTTATCGTACATTTCCCGTACAAACGATAGGTCATGATCGGCTTCATAGATCGCATTAACGGCCCAGGCAGCCAATGGCGGTTTGGAATCACGGTAATTATTTTCGCGATGATCCGTGTAGATACAATCGGCAATCATGCCGACGCTATCCTGAAAGTCAAACATAGCGCGAACCTGATCTTTCGCCAAAGCGGGATCTATCTGCGCCAATGCAACGGCATGCTTCCATGAATCCCAGGCCCAAAATCCAACAAAGTAGTCGGCTACATGTGAAGGAACCACACCATCATGTTTTAATTCCTTTTTTGCACTCCGCCAATTGCTCATCAGCGTCATTATGCTTTTTACCATAATGCGATGTTCCTGCATGGACAGTTCCCGACGAGTATTTGAGCTGATATAATTCGCCCAGCGTGCTGTATGTTGTATGCTCAAAGCCTTGCTTTGCTCAACAGCGGTTTTTGTTGCCACAAGTGCTTTTTCTAAGGTAATCGGGTTGGCATAATGGGTCAGGACAATCTCTGTATCTGCTTTTTCTAAACAAGCTTCATATTTTCCCTGATCACAGTTTAGGTTCACACCAGCCTCAAAAGACAGTAAAAGAAGTTCTCCATTTGGAAGTTTTGACCATAGCGTATTGCCTGCCAGTGTCCATTTCCCCTGATTGAGATTGCCATATATCCATAGTACTTTTGATGCTTTGTTTTTAATATGCAATATGGCTGTTGTTGACGAGACCTGTTTTAAAGTTTGTTCTACTTCCATATCCTTTCCCCGCAAACGCATCCACAGTCGATCTGGATAATAACAGCTGCTGTCACGGCTCAGTAGATTTTTTTCTCCTGTCGGAGCCGTTCCAATCTGCAGCAGTGCACTACTTAACCAGGTACGCCCATCTAGATCATAAGGTCCACAAAAACCGGTCACGGTTTTATTTTCATGGATGCCAAATCCGATCCAAGCCCCGCGGTCAGTATAAAAGGGATTTGTTCGGCGAGTGGAACCTTCTGGTTGCTGCTCGACCATTAACAAACCGCCATAGGCATCCATTTTAGGTGACTTGACCGTATTGCATCCTATCAAAGTCAAACAAAAACTAATTGTACCCCACAAGGTTTTGATCTTATTTCTCATAAATAACAAAAAAAAGTAACTAAAAAGGGCACACTGAGGTCAATCAAAATACCATGAATGATCGCAACGAGAACATATTGTTTGCCGGAACATTGTGTGATAATGGGTAATGCAGTATCCATACTTGTGGCTCCGGCAACAGAAATCGGTGCCAATGGGCCAAACCATTTTCGAGCTAATGGAGCCATTAATAGCGCCAATAGTTCACGCATCAAATTCGACATCAACGCTATGGTTCCTAATGTGACACCCTTATATTGTGTAATAAAAATACTTGATAAAGAGTAGTAACCGAATCCAGATCCCACCGCCATGCTTTCAGCAGCATTCCAGTCGCGGATAAAGAAACTGATGATAAACGTACCTAACAATGTTCCAACGATAGTTGCCAGGGGAACGAGTACGATGCTTAAATTAACTTTTCGTAGAGATACCAAGAGTTCCCTATCATAACCAATGGTAACCCCGACCAAAACCATCAGTGCATAGAGGACATAAGTATTCCATTCTTCTTTCAACAATTCGGCTGGAATAATTCCCTTGAAACCGACAAAAACACCCACGATAAAAAATGCGAGAATGATCAAACTACCTTTCATGTTTGCTAAAGAATAAACGATAAACGAACCATGAGCAAAGAACACTTCCAGCGACCCCGGCCAATGTGATCAGTATAGCTTGCAACCCCAATGTATCCAAATTGTCTACTATTTTTGGATTTTGTCCGACCTCTCGTCCCAAAAGAAACAGTAAGGCAAATATGACCAGTCGGACAAGAATACCTGTATGTTTAAGAATAGGAAAGGACCGAAGTCCTATCCCTATTCCTACACCTAAAAGCATGATAAAAAAAACGGTAAACATGCTCCTTAATTAATTTTATCATTTGACTTGATCTCCAATAATGGGACAGGATAAAAGTTGTGCTTAGCCGGATCGAAACTATTTCGCCCGATAGCTTGTAATGCTTCTTTCGCTTTTCCCCATCTTCTCATATCATAGAATCGGGTATTTTCCAAGGCAAACTCCACGATACGCTCATGTTCAATGCGTTTTTTAACTTCGGTAACAGGCAAATTCAAAGGGAGTGCTGGCATATCGGCCCGCTGGCGTACCTGATTGATCAAAGGAATAGCATCTGCAGGACGGTTACGTTCATTTAAGGTTTCAGCCAATAATAATAAAACATCAGCATAGCGCATCAACGGAAGATTGACTGCTGTGCGGGACTTATCTAAATCCGCTGCTGTTCGTGGCAAATACTTTCTGAAACTTGCCCGGTCAGATCCAGCCCCAAATATTTCATCGTAGGTAAAGCCATAAACTCCCCCATTCTTTAAATCATTAAAGTAAGGATCATTACAGAACACCGTCTGGTACATACGTGAGTCATAACGTCCTGTTGTAGCGATCTTACCCTCCTTTTTAAATTCGTTTAAGAGCATCTTGCTCGGTAAGATTTCATCCCAACCGCCCAGCTCCCCTACAGCGATCCACTTATGCAGAGCAGTACGGTAACTTGCGCCGTTAGCGGTATTATCGGTGAATTGAAGTTCAAAAATAGATTCAGCACTATTTTTATTGGTACCGTCAAACATCGACAGAAAATCCTTTTCTAGGCTATATCCAGATACTGCTTTAAAGGCCTGTTCGGCTTTCCCGAGAAGCTCGTCCTTTTTGGCTGTATTTTCATATGCTGAGGTTAAATAACTGTAGCCAAGGTAAGCATTCGCCGCCCCTCGGGTAGCTCGACCAACATTGGCTGCCTCCTGTTTCACAGGCAAATTGCCGACCGCAGCCTCCAGATCCCCGATAATAAAAGCCCACGCCTCATCACGTGTAGACAAAGCCTTGTTAATCTTTCCTTCACTGGTGATATATTGATCGCGGACGACAATCTTCTCCCAGTTGAGCAAGAGTTTTAAATGATAATAGGCGCGCAAGAACTTTGCTTCAGCAATAATCTGATTTTTCTTATTTGCGTCCATTTCAATCGGCGCGGTCTTCTCGATAACTTGATTTGCATAAGAAATACCGCGATAGGCTTTGCTCCAATAGGCCGTAAACTGACTGTTACCATTGGTATAGGTAAAATTATAGAGTTCTACCCAAGTTTGGTAGTTCAATGCATCACTACCGATTTCGCAAGCGTCCTCACGGTAGGCCTCCACCGGGAATTTTACCTCTGCAAATTCCCAGACATCAGTTGCGGCTTCCAACTGCGAATAGGCAGCAGAAAGTCCAGACTCTGCATCCTCGGCATTACGCCAGAAGTTATCTGAAGTAAGTTTGTCCGGTGATGTTAAATCCAATTTATCGCTGCAGGACAATGTCGTGCTTAGTGCACAAGCGATACAAAGAATCCATTTATAATTTGTTCTATTCTTTTTCATCTTCTAGTTTCTTTAATTATGATACAATAAATACCCAAGTCTTAAAATGTAAATTGAACTCCAAAGGAATAGGACTTGGTAAATGGAAAAATATAACGGTCTACCCCTGTATTTAACACGCTGGATTTATTGTTAACTCCAGATGGTGCAAACTCAGGATCAATTCCTTTGTATTTTGTCCAGGTATACATATTCTGTCCACTAATATAAAACCGTAGATTTTCTGAACGGATCGCATGTAACAGATTTTTAGGCAAAGTATACCCAATCTGCAGCTGACGTAGTCTAATAAAGTTACCCGATTCCAAAAAGCGTGTGGACTCACGGCTGTTTCCATTTGGATCTTGTAATACAGCACGCGGAACATCCGTATTACGGTTGTTTTCTGTCCATGCATTTAATGTACTGCTCAAAAAGTTTGATCCAGAACTCATGGCTTCAAAAAAGTACCTATTCCCGTTATAGAGTTTATGTCCCCAACCGCTTCCGATCAGTGCCGAAAAATCAAATCCCTTATAAGAGGTTCCAAGGTTCAGCCCCACCTCCAACTTGGGAATCCCCGTGCCACTATATTTTTTGTCTTCATCATCAATTACACCATTGCCATCAACATCGACAAAACGGATATCGCCCGGCTTGGCATTCTCTTGTAGTAATTTCCCATCCTTGTTGACATGTTTGTTTACCTCTTCCATGCTCTGAAAGATACCATCGGTTTGGTAAAGGAAGAATCCTCCGATCGGATATCCCACACGTGTCTGATTCGGAAAATGTTCGGTATCGAATTTTAGGCCATTTCCCAAAAGAATCTGGTCTTCATTAGCGAGGCTCACCACTTTATTTTTTAAAGTTGACAAGTTTAATCCAATATCATATTGAAACGCATTCTTCCGATTTGCATATTTGAGTTCAAGCTCAAAACCTGAATTTCGGATCTTTCCGACATTTAATGTCGGATCTTCCAAACCTGCAGAAGGAGCTACTTTCTTAGTGATCAAAAGATCATTGGTGGTCTTAATAAAGTAATTTACCGAACCTTTTAATACATTATTGAATAGACCAAAGTCAGCACCTATGTTTTTAGATTCCGTTGTCTCCCAACTCAACAGGCGGTTCTCAAGTCCCATTGCAGTACTACCGGGCCAAGGATTTCCACTTCCACGCACATATCCCATGTACAAATTATTGTAAGTACTGATCAGCGCCTGGTGATCGTAGTACCCCAAAGCGACCTCATTTCCGAGTTTTCCCCAGCTTCCCCTTAATTTCAGATTAGACACAAAAGATTCTTTCGGGAAGAATGATTCCTCATCGATCTTCCAGCCCAATGCAATTGAAGGAAAACTTCCATATCGACTATCCTTTCCAAATTTAGATGAGCCATCACGACGTAAGGTTAACTGTACAAGGTAACGATCAGCATACGAGTAATTGACCCGTCCAAAGATAGACATACGATTATAGTCATATTTAGAACCATCTGCGGAGAATGTTCCACCTTGTCCCGAACTGATCGTCATAAAATTTGGATCTAGAAACCCTTCTGCGCTTTCTTTAGTCACTAGTCCTCCATTTTCAACAGAATAGACAATCTTTTTGCCTTCTACCCCTACATTATTCCAATTGGATTCCTGCATATTCAACGAACTACCCAAAAGCGCGTTTAAGCTATGTTTTCCAAATTCTGTTTTATAGTTCAGGAGATTATCAAAGACCTGCTCCTGCCAATAGCTACGCCCTTCGGAATAAAAAGGAAATTCATAAGGATTCTTTTCATCAGAAGCAAATGGTGGATAATGGAAATAGTTCTGTGTATTAATCGCGTTAAAGGCATAACTTGTTTTAAAGGTTAAACCTTTCATAATATCTACACTAACAAAAGCATTTCCGGCGAAATCCTGTTTTTTTGTCCAACTCGTTTTATAATGCTCGTCGGCAACCACATTGACATTATTGGGAATTCCACCCCAATTTGTCAAACCAAAACCACCTTTTTCCGCAGTATCATAAACGGGTACCAAAGGCGAAATCATATAGGCTTCTTTTAGACTAAAGTTGGGGCCATGATATTTCGAATTCGTGTAGGCCATATTCCCTTCCACGGTAAAGATATTTTTCTTGGTTCCCAATTTCATACGGACATTTTCCTTTTTGAAATCGTTCGCGATAACGACACCTTTGTCATTACTTAAATTCGCGGACAGGGAATAGCGTGTATTATCTTGTCCACCCCTGATGGCGACACTATTCGCTGTAGAAAGTCCGGTACGGAACACCTCCTCTTGCCAATCGGTATTATGCGCTCCTGGCTTATTGATATAGTCAGGAAGTTTGACTGCTGTCGTAGCATATTTATTGTATTCATCATACATTTGACGATGCACCTTAATATATCCATCGGCATCGAGCACTTTTAGTCGATTAGACGTTTCTGTTACATTTGTAAAGCTATTGATGTCCACAAGAATTTTCCCGACTTTACCAGCTTTGGTTGTGACAATAACAACACCATTGGCCGCAACGGAACCATAAATAGCTGCGGCCGCTCCATCCTTAAGCACTTCCATACTTTCGATATCATTGGGGTTGACATTGCTGATTGCCCCGGGAAAACCATCTATGATATACAATGGTTCATTACTACCGAAGGTATTGACCCCGCGGATCTTGACTTGTACTCCCGCTCCGGCGATACCGCTATTTTTCTGCACATTGACACCGGCAGCCACCCCTTGTAACGCCTCAGCAGGGTTTGTCGTCGCGCGTTTTGCCAGATCTTTTGTATTGATACTCGCTATTGCACCCGTAACGTCCGATTTCTTTAACGTACCATATCCGATCACAACAACTTCATCAAGCTCTCTGTTTCCACTGTTTAAAGAGATGTTGATCTCTTTTCCAGGCTGAACATTAATTTGCTGGTTTTGATACCCGACATAGCTCACCTGCAGAAGATCTTTCATATTGACTTCTAAAGAGAAAGTACCTGATGCATCTGTTGCGACTGTCTTTCCGCTACTCACGGCATGTATACCCACTCCCGCCAACGGCTCCCCTTTCTCGTTTACGACGATTCCTTTTACTTGTCCGGTCTGCTGTTTATTCGCAACCTTGCGTTTTAATAAAATCCGTTTTCCCGAAATATCGTATGTGATCGAGCTCTCCTGCAATGCATCTTTCAGCAGTGCTTCCAAGCTGCTTGCCTGAGCATCATAGAAAAGTGGTGTTTTGACATCTACATCTGAATTACTGAACATAAATGAATAGCCAAACTTCTTTTCGACAATCTCAATGAGTGATTTAAGATCTGAAGACTCCTTTTTGCCCGATACCTGCTGTGCGTTTACCGCAAAGAAGGTCTGGCTGAGGAGTAAAAGACTCATCAGAATAGGTTTCTTTTTCATAATTTATGGTATATTTTGTTTTAAGTAGTTTATATCATCAATTTTTGGTTATCGTTTTTTTGAAACTATAGCTACAGATTTGCCTGCTATTGTATAACGGAGTGGTGTAATGACATTGATCAGTTCCAAAATTTCACGTAGACTTTCAGTTTTCACTTTGAAGGTGTAACGTCTATCGGCTTTAGCTCCACTCCAGTTAATTTGCACACCATACCAACGTTCCAATTTCTTGAGCACGCTATCCAAAGGTTCGTTCTCAAAAACAAGTTCTTCAGATTTCCAGGTGCTGTATTGTACCGCATCCAATTGCCGTATCTGCGTATACCGACCACTCCGTTTATCCAATTGGATCCAATCATTAGGTTTTAACTCCCCGATCAGTTTTCCATTTTTATCTTTTATCACTACTTTGCCACGTAGTAAGGACACCTCTGTCTTGGCATCATCCGCATAGGCCGAAATATCAAAAGCAGTTCCTTTAACCACAACATCCAAATGGGAAGTCTGCACGGTAAACGGCATATTTTCTTTTTTCACCACATCAAAAAATGCCTCACCATCGAGTGTAATCTTGCGATCATATTGATTAAAAGCATGCGAATAGGTTATCTTTGTTCCCGCATTTAACCAAGCTTTTGAACCGTCTGGCAATACAACTTGTGACTTTTGTCCCAACGCCGTATAAACAACTGTATGCTCCTGGGAAGATTTATTCATTAAAATATTACGCTGAATAAAATACGTTCCCAATGTACCGGACAGAAAAATAAGAATTGCCGCAGCACTGACCAGCCACCAAAAACGATTGCGGTCAAAGACAACGGTTTTAACCACCGGTTGGATACGATCTTGGATTTTGTTCCATATCCCCGGACGATCTGCCCTATCTATGACCAAAGGTGGTTCTTTGAGATGTATCCATTCGTTTTCCAGCTGCAAAAGATAATGACGATTTTGTTCACCTGAATCAAGCCAAGCTACAATCGCTGCATTTTCCTTTACATCACTCTCTTTTCTTAGATATCGAACTAATTGCTCCAGTGACGGCTTATAACTGCTATTCATTATTTTGGGTTTACGACAAATAGACACCTAGAGCGGAGAAAACCCCTAAAAGATTTTGTATTTTTTTTAAAAAATATTTAAACGAGTGTGGAAAGACCTGTACCACACATCGCTAAAACCAGTAGAATCGAATCTGGATAAAGTATTTGATAGCGTTCAAGTATATGTGCCCGTATTTTTTTAGACGCAATGGACATCTGATTTTCGACTGTCTTGATGGATATTTGCAGTTCCTGAGCTGCCTGCTGATAGGTCTTCTGTTCTTCCTTACAGTATTGATAGACGATTTTACATTTTTCAGGCAATTTGCCTATAGCTTCCTGATAAACAAGGGAAAACTCCTCCATATTGATACACTCCTCTGCTTCCTGGCGGGTCATTTCCTCCCTAAACCAACGTTCCAAATGAGCAGTACGTGCACTTTCATTGCGTAAAGCATTGAGCACACGGTTACGGGCTGCCCGATAAAGATAGGTCTTGACATGAAAAATATGGATTTGATCCCGATCTTCCCATAGTTTAACAAACACATCCTGTAAACAGTCCTCCACTAACTGCACATCACGTGTATAATACCCCAAGAAGCGGCAAAGCTCGTCAAAATAATGATGAAACACTTCCTCCAGCGCTTCTTCATTAATCAGCAATCCATCCATCAAGGTATTTTTACTCATTTATTAGGTTTTGCGACTAAGCTATAAAATAAAACAACATTTACAAAAAAAGTAAGTGTGCTCATCTTAACATATTTTGCACGAATTTTCACCATACCTGCTGTAAGCCGCATTTCAATGCATTATAAAATAATAAAAATCTTACTTTTAACTACTTGCAGCTGTCATCTCCTGTTCAAAAAAAAGACCTGCCAGTTAGGGCAAGTCTTCTTTTGTTTTT
Source organism: Sphingobacterium sp. UBA7625 (assembly GCF_002484085.1). NCBI lineage: Bacteria > Pseudomonadati > Bacteroidota > Sphingobacteriia > Sphingobacteriales > Sphingobacteriaceae > Sphingobacterium > Sphingobacterium sp. UBA7625. The sequence goes on along the minus strand of NZ_DLJD01000044.1, from coordinate 50,760 downwards.
TATCGGTATGGATAAAATCCGTTCTCCGGATAATCGCAACTGAAGATTTAATAGCGAAATTCTTTCACAACCTCGATTGCGTATTTTACATTGTCAAAAGGAATATCAGGCATAATACCATGTCCCAAATTGAATATAAAACCATGCTCTCCGCGCATACGTTCAAATAATTCTATAATTTTCTTTTTGATCACAGGTTTTTCAGCATATAAGACAAAAGGATCTAAATTTCCTTGAACTGCTATCCCTTGAGGCAAAGACTGCTTTATATTTTTTAGATCCGCATTCCAATCGATAGAAACCACATCTGGCTGCGCCTCTACCATCATCGGAGCAAAGACAGATGATCCCTTACAGAAAGAGATTACCGGAATATCCTTGCGGTTCAGCTTGGAGATAATCTGTTTGTTGTAATAATGTGAAAAATCACGGTAATCATTCCAGGACAAGGCCAATGCCCAGCTATCAAACAATTGGATTGCATTTACACCTGCCTCGATCTGCATGTTAAGATAGGCTACAGTCACATCGGCAATCTTTTGAAGGATCGTATGCGCCAACTCAGGTTGATTGTTTAACATCAACTTCGTCAATTTAAAGTCTTTTGACGAACCGCCTTCCACCAAATAACTTAAAATGGTAAAAGGTGCTCCCGCAAAACCGATCAATGGGATACGATTATCAAGACGTTGCTGAATTACTTTTATGGCATCAGCTACATATTGCAGTTTATCCAAACAGTCAACTGATAATGCTTCTGCCTCTTTGACAGAACGAATTGGATTAGAAAAACGAGGACCTACACCTTGTTCAAATGACAGATCTCCACCCATTGCTTCTGCTGTAACCAAAATATCCGAAAACAAGATTGCTGCATCTATTCCCAACAAATCCACAGGCAACATCGTTACATCCGCTGCAATCTCTGGTGTTTTGCACATTTCGAGAAAAGAATACTTGTTTTTGATATCCCAGTATTCTTTCATAAAGCGTCCAGCCTGACGCATCATCCACACCGGAGGTCTCTCCGTTTGCTGCGAGAATGCAGCTCTAATCAATAAATCGTTTTGTAAAGTACTAATCACTATAAATGTTTTGAAATTTCGTTTTCTATTTTTGTAATAATACTGACCTGTCTTGCAGTTAAATGCAATTTGTTGGCCACATCTGTATATGCCCTTGCTCTTTCATAATCTGTCTTACGCAGTGCAATATTGGCCAGATTGATCATTACCATACCTTTTTCATTATCTTTTTTCCAGGGTAGACGGGAAGCGAGCTGAAAATGATATTCAGCCTCATCGATACGTTCTTCTTTTAAGGCAATATTTCCCATCATAAATTCATAGAAATTACGCCGCCCTTTACGAAGGGTATCTGGATTTTTTATTTGGGACAGCAAGCTTTTTGTCTTTTCATAGTCCTGTCTATGAAAAGCTTGTGTTGCCAAGAAAACTGACCCCTCCCGGAAATGGCTCCAAATTAGATAACCAATTCCACCAGCCAGCAAGACAGCTGTCTGATAATGCCCCTGGTATAAACCATAGCCCAAAAGTAACGCAGCAATAAAAATAACGGCTATTCTAGCCTTAATTGTCATCATCTTTTATTTGCTATGCGTTATTGTCGGTAAACTTATAACCAACTCCTCGGATAGAATGGAAATAGATCGGGTGTTTCTGATCAGGCTCAAAATATTTCCGGAATGTCAAAATGAAATTGTCAATGGTACGCGTCGAAGGATAGACGTCATAATTCCATACAGTTTCTAAAATCTGCTCACGGGAAACCGCTTCATTACGACGTTCGATCAACAGCTTTAATAGCATTGTTTCTTTTTTCGTCAGAGAGGTAATCGTTCCATCTGCGTGATGCAATTCATAAGAATTAAAATAGATGGTTTTATCACCGATTTGATAAGAATTCAATTCTTTTAAATCATCCGGTTTCATTCCACGACGGACCAAATTTCCAACACGAAGAATCAACTCTTCCAGGTTAAAAGGTTTTACCAGATAATCATCAGCCCCTTTTTTGAGCCCCGTGATCCGGTCTTCGCTACTGTTCTTGGCAGTCAAAAACATGATCGGAACCTCGGTATTCTGTAGTCGAATTGTTTCAGCAACTTGAAATCCGTCTATTTCAGGAATCATAACGTCCAGAACTACGAGATTGAAACGTTCTTCCTTAAAAACTTTCAATGCTTTTTTTCCGTCAGTAGCCGTAGTGACACGGTAACCTTCCATTTCGAGATTCAACTTGATAGCTTCTAACAAGTGTTCTTCATCTTCGACAAGTAATATTCTTTGTTTACTTTGCATTTCTTTCAAATGTTACTTCAAAAATACTCCCTTTAGGAGTGTTATCTTTAACTTTAATGGTCGCGTCGTGCTTCTGCAACACGGTTTTCACGATATATAACCCCAAACCAGTACCTTTGGTTTTCCGTGTTGCTTCACTTCCCACGCGATAAAACTTATTAAAGATAAGTTTTTTCTCTTCATCACTGATACCAATACCGTGGTCAGCAACAGAAAAAATTATTTTATTGCTCTCTGTGTATAATTTTACATCCACCATAGCGCAAGCCGGTGAATATTTAATAGCGTTCTCTATGAGGTTTGTCACAACATTACTTATCGCAAATTTGTCACCATGGATAATAATATCCGATTCCAGATAAGGTTTCAATACCTGCGAGCTGCACGAATTTTTTTGAAGCCGATCGACAATTTGCTCCACTAGAGAAGTAAAATTAAAATCTTCTTTGGGCATGCTGTAATTGCGGCTGTCCAACTTCGTTGTCATCAATACATTCTCCACCAGATCGTCCAATCGTTCAATATCTTTTAATGAATTTCTTAAAAAAGTCTGTTGCTGTTCCTTGTCCAGATCCCGTCGCAAAATGGTCTGAATATAGAGTTTGACTGAAGCCAAAGGAGATTTCAACTCATGCGTAATAGCCAAAAGGAAATTTTGCTGCTGTTGCAGCAGTTTCTGCTCGCGCTCTACAAGACGCTTTAACCGCCATGCACCCCATAAAAAAATGATCAAAAAGAAAATACCCTCGCCTATAATCATATTCTTTTTGCTTGGGTCAAACCGGATGAACATCACCCCCCACCAGATCAACTGCATGATCGCATAAAACAAAAGGAAATAAAAGAGTAAAAGCGCTTTCTTCATGTAACAAAAATAGCTATTCACCAAGGCATTCGGAAATATCCCAACGATTATGACACAAAGAAGAAAATTAGCCGATTCACAATAAGATAAAATCTCCCCGGAGGTCGTATATTTGCATATGTTTAATCGTGAGAAAAAGGATATTTTCTTTGATCTAGATCATACCATCTGGGATTTTGACAAGAATGCTGAAGAAAGTCTCCACAACTTGTATTTTAAATACAAGTTTGACAGCTTGTTTGACAAGGAATCCCCCACCCGTTTCATTGAAACTTATACGGTCAACAATCATCGACTTTGGGGATTATACCATCATGGAAAAATTTCAAAACCCGAATTAAGAAAGGCAAGGTTCGCCGATACCTTTACAGCATTGGGCGTAGATCCTGAATTATTTCCGGAAGAATTTGAACTGGAATACCTAGCTATTTGTCCCCAAAAGACGAATTTATTTCCCCATGCCCATGAAACCTTAGCCTACTTGGATGAAAAATACAACCTACATCTAATCTCCAATGGTTTTAAAGAAGCTTGTGAGACCAAAATGAAAAAAAGCAATTTGAATAAATATTTCAAAAATATCTTTATTTCTGAAGTCGTCGGAGTGAACAAACCTGATCCAAGGATCTTTCAATTTGCACTGGAAACCACGGGGGCACACGTACAACAATCATTGATGATTGGAGATAATCTGGATGCGGATGTACGTGGGGCAATGAATGTCGGAATGGATGCGATCTTCTTTAATCCGAACAGTACGGAAAAACCTGAAGATGTACCATACATGATCGTCGATCTGAAAGAATTGCAAGCAATATTATAACAAAAAAGCAGCTTTAAAAGCTGCTTTTTTGTTATAAAGTTCTGTTTTTATTCGGCAGAAATAACCTCCAATAGGCTTCCGGAGCTTTTAGATTTACGAAAGCCTGCGGGTTTCTATTTTAAAACTTTAACGGTTATGTTCTTAAACCAAACATCATTTCCATGATCTTGAAGACCAATCACTCCTGATTTGCTGTCTCCACCTACATGGCTCAGCAACTCAAAAGCCAAAGGCCATTTTTCTTGACTGAATTTACTTTTTTGTAATAGGTCAACCCAAGATTTATCCCATAGGGTATATTCAACGACTTTCACACCATTTTGGAAATGCTCAACTTTACCATTGTTCACGCGGATCTTCACCTTGTTCCATTCGCCATAAGGTTTGCCATTTTGTGGTTTCGCAGGAATCATATCATACAATGATGTAGACTTACGATTCCCATCGACGCCCATTTTAGCATCTGGGTGGTTTTCGTTGTCAAGCACCTGGCATTCCGGTGAAGAAATATAGATGGGCTGGCCTTCGACTTCTTTCGCCAGGAAGAAAATTCCCGAATTTGCTCCCTTTGCAACCTTCCACTCCATTTCCAATTCGAAATTTTTGAAATCATGAGCAAAAATCAGATCTCCGCCTTCATCTTTACCAACATTCGCCTGGCTATCAAACTTAATTGCGCCTTCATTGATAACCCATCTCTTAGGCACGACAGTTTTATCATATCCTCTCCAACCTTCCATCGACGTACCATCGAAAATAACATATGCTCCGGCTTTATTCTTTTTGAATTTCTTGATATCCACACGTGGCAAATCCAGAATTTTGTAAGCAGGTACTTCTTTTTTTGCTTGTGCTACAGCAGTATGTAGATGCGCTGAAAATGCCATCACCGATACCGCAAGAACTGTTTTTAATAACTTCATTCTTTTTAGTTTTAGGTTTGTTTCAAAATTAAAATTACGTATTTGGGCTTAAAAAGAGGAATATTTTTTAATATTCCTCACCGCCACCGTTTATTTCATTTGTCTGTGCTTCTTTCTTCTTAGACCTGGTTAAATCCTGACTACCAAAGCGATAAGAAAGTGATAAAGTGACCATTCGCTTCATCCAACGGTGTTCAAAATTTGATATAAGTTGCGATGTCTCTGTCACACCATTCATTTTCCGTGAATTAAATACATCTCTGACATTCAACATAATTGATGCTTTTTTCTTAAATACATCCTTTTTCAATGCGACATCCACTCCTTTCATTGCATTCATCTGCCCTTGAGCCATCACGCGTGAAGAATTATACTCACCTCTCATTTGAGCCGAGAAAGTAGGTGTAAAGCGATAATTCGCAGTTAAGTTTGCATTATAAGCGAAATCCTTTCTCTCTTTTATATCGTAGTCCGGATTTGCATTATATTTAATGTGAATCAAATTAAGATTAAATGTAAAATCAAAATCCTTCGTCGCATTGACTTTTGAGATAAATTCAAAGCCTGAAAGATTACGGCTCGTCATGTTTTCCCATCGACTATAGGTCCTTCCATCTTCTATTTTGTAGACAAAAGGCTGTATAACCTCACTGGCATGATTGAAGTAAGCCGAAGATATTAAATTGACCTTTCCAAAAGTTTTGGCGAAGCTCATTTCAAAACTATGTACATCTTCTGGTTTCAGGTTTGGATTTCCCTGACGGTAATTCAAATCATCGGATACATTTAGAAACGGATTGACCTGCCAACCTCGGGCACGTTGCACACGACGCGAATAACTAAACTGAACTTTGTCACCATTATCGTCTACATCATAGGTTAAAAACAAGGTCGGGTACAGTCTAAAAAAGTTCTGCTTTGCATTGGATTCTTTTTCCACAGCATCGGGATCCTTGGAAAAATAAGTGGATTTGAGTTCAAATTGTTCGCCCCGTAATCCAATTTGATAGCCAATTTTATCCGTCAGCTTATTTTGATAATTGGCATAGATCGCATGAACAGCACTGGTAAAATCAAAATCATTACTGATCCTATAATCCGGTACATAATCGCCTACCGAATCAAGTGATAAAGAAAATTGGGTATCAAAAGACTTCCTAATTTGAGAACGGTAGCCGGCCTCAAATTTGCTTACCTCAGAAAATGGCAGCACATAATCCAGCTGAAGATTGATATTCTTGCCATCTTCAGAGGTCGTATTTGTTCGTGCGGTTTCTTTCCGACCGTCAGTATAGTTTTGACGAAAATCATTCGTGCCATCCTCCTTGTCTCTACCGTAACTTGCGTTTGCCGTCAATTCCTCCCCCTGTCGCTTAAATTGATGCCTAAAATCCGCATTGAATTCGTAGCCTAAATCGTCTTCAAATTGAGTGGAATTACGTACGCTCGTTCCAGTCTCCTGAGATAATTTATAAAACCGATAATCTAAATCCTCTATACGTTTATTATCTCGAACGCTCAAATTACCCGAAAAGCTCAATGAAGTACGATCAGACATATTATAATCAAATCCGGCTTTTACTGTGTGGCTATTTCCCTTCCTGGACGATTCAGATTCGCTATAATTACGTGTCGTATCAAGCAAAAAGATATTGTCGGTCTTCCCACTCCCAACCATATGACGCTTGTTGAAGTTATAGGAACCAAAGTAATTGAATTTTCGATCTCGATAATTCAGGGTAAGACCGGCCATATAGTTATCATAGGAGCCAGCAGATGTGTTAACTGATCCATTGAGCCCTGTCCGAATATTCTTCTTTAGGACAATATTGATTATCCCCGTTTGTCCTTCCGCATCATATTTGGAGGATGGATTGGTGATGACCTCAACCTTTTCTATGGAATTAGCTGGAAGACTCTGAAGCAAAGATGTGACATCGTTTCCAGCGAGTGCTGACTCGCGGCCATCTATTAGAATTTTGACACTGCTGGATCCGCGCAGGCTCACCGATCCATCTTGATCCACCTGAAGCGTCGGTACATTGGCTAACACATCTGTTGCTGTTCCACCCGCACTGACCAAGCTCTCGCCCACGTTAAAGGTTTTGCGGTCAATACCAATCTGCATCGCGGGAACTTTCCCCTCAACAACAACTTCATCCAGCAGTTCACCCGTTGAATTTAAGCCAACCCGTCCGAGGTCCTTGCTTTTCGATGCGACCACATCCACCCCCTCAATGGTCTGCGTTTCGTAGCCTACATAACTGATACGGACATTATATTTACCGGGTTTGATATCTGTAAATAAAAGAAATCCCTGATCTACTGACTGCGCGCCTTTAACGTAACTATTATTGCTCGCGTCTAAAAGCGCAGCACTGGCAGACGAAATAGGTTTGGATGTTTTGCTATCGATCAGGATAGCTTTGATTTGACCGGTTTGTGCAAAAACTACAACCGGTAGAAAGAATACAAATAATAATAAAAATTTAAACGATTTAGCGTTAAATGACATGAGAGCTTCAGCTTAGTTTATAGTTTATTGCAAATAAAACTAAAACTTAGAGACAAACTTAAAGCGTAACTATATTATTACCGTAACAAAAAGGATAGTAAATCTATTCGACAGAGACCGTCAATCCCTCAGCTTTCAAAATTTTGCGGTAGATTTCCATTTCAGTGAAAGTGCCTTCCAAAACGGCGCACTTTCCTTCAGTATGTACTTTCCAGGCAATTTTTTCAGCTTGTTTCTCTGTATATTGGAGGTGATACATGAGGCAATGGATCACATGGTCGAACGTATTCGTTTCGTCATTCCACAAAATCAGGCGATTAGAGTCCTTAACAGACGCTAATATCTCTTCTAACGTAAAGGTTTCTTCAGCAGTTTGGGTACCCATGCTGCAAAAATAGAATATTTTTTTCTAAATTAACGACAATATAAAAGGGAAGAAACAATCAATTAGAGGAATTTATTATGTTTCAGTCGAAAATCGCAGGAATTGGCTATTACGTTCCGAAAAACGTATATACCAACAATGACTTAACACGTTTCATGGATACCAGCGATGAATGGATTCAGGAAAGAACGGGGATCAAAGAGCGTCGCTATGCCGACCGTATCGGGGAAACAACAACCACAATGGGTGTTGAAGCCGCGAAGATAGCCATAGAACGCGCCAATATCAGTAAGGAAGATGTCGATTTCATTATCTTCGCAACCTTGTCACCCGACTATTATTTTCCCGGTTGTGCGGTATTACTGCAACGGGAAATGGAAATGAACGAAGTGGGCGCATTAGATATTAGAAACCAATGTTCGGGCTTCATCTATGCCCTGTCCATAGCAGATCAATTTGTCAAAACCGGAATGTATAAAAATGTGCTTGTAGTAGGTTCAGAAAAACATTCGTTTGCCCTCGACTTTTCCACTAGAGGACGTGCTGTATCCGTTATTTTCGGTGATGGTGCTGGAGCTGTGGTTGTGCAGCCAACAACAGAAACCGGTAGAGGCATTTTGAGTACACATTTACATTCAGATGGGGCTGAGGCAGAAAAGCTCGCTATGTACTATCCGGGGGCATCCAGTGGAATCTGGTTAGATAAAATGCCAGACTGGCCTGAACAGGAATTGGGCGGATTACTTATGACCAAAGAAATGCTTGAAGATGGAACTGCGTTCCCAAATATGGACGGACAGGCTGTGTTCAAAAAGGCCGTTGTAAAATTTCCCGAAGTAATTCATGAGGCTTTGACCAAGAACAATTTAAAAACTTCCGATATAGATTTATTGATACCCCATCAAGCGAATCTTCGGATCTCACAATTTGTACAGAAATCATTAGGATTAAATGAGGATCAGGTCTTCAATAATATCCAAAAATATGGAAATACCACAGCGGCCTCCATACCGATCGCACTATGCGAGGCTTGGGAAGCCGGAAAAATAAAAGAAGGTGATCTTATTTGTTTAGCTGCCTTTGGCGCAGGCTTCACTTGGGGATCCGCCTTAATCCGGTGGTAGCAAAGCGTACTACGCATAAAAAAGGCGACAATCTTTCGATTATCGCCTTTTTTATGCTTTCCTGAATAACGAATTATCCGTTTGACAAAGCTGCTGCTCCAGAGACAATCTCCGTCAATTCTGTTGTAATTGCTGCTTGACGTGCCTGGTTGTAAGATAACTTAAGTGATTTTAAAAGATCACCAGCATTTTCAGTCGCTTTATCCATGGCTGTCATACGTGCTCCATGCTCGGAAGCATTGGAATCCAAAACAGCTTTGTATAATTGAATCTTGATGGCTTTAGGAATTAATTCCTCGATAATCTTCTCTTTGGAAGGCTCGATGATATAATCCACTTCAGCTTCTATTTTTGCTTTATGCGTATGTTGTGTGTTTCCCTCTGCAGGTGGTAATAAAGGCAAAATCTGCTCTGCTGTCAATTCTTGAACCGCAGCATTTTTGAATTGGTTATAAACCACTTCTACACGATCAAAATTACCTTCCTTAAATTGTTCCATGATAAATTCCGTCACTACAGAAACAGATCCAAAATTTAAATCAGAAAACAAGTCTGAATGGTTAGCTATCACATCGAAATTACGCTTCGAGAAGAAATCGTAACCCTTTTTACCAATAGCAATGATACTCAAATTGCCTTTTGCATGCTGCTCGGCATATTTGTTAGCGATCAAGTTATTAGTCATCTTGATCGCATTCGCATTGAATGCCCCAGCCAAACCTCTATTAGAAGAAACAACCACGATCAACACCTTATTTGGCTCACGATCTACCGTAAAAGGAGAATTACTTCCCTCCACACTTGCAGAAACATCAGCCAAAATATCTCTTAGTTTATTCGCATATGGGCGCAATTGTAAGATAGCGTTAGTAGCGCGCTTCAATTTAGCAGCCGATACCATTTTCATGGCTTTCGTGATCTGCTGTGTTGATGATACCGAGGTAATCCGGTTTCTTACTTCTTTTAAATTTGCCATATCTGAGATTGGAGATAGGAGATCTGAGATGTGAGATTCAAGAAATCTTTTAAAGACATCTCAAATCTCAAATCTATCATCTCACATCTATTTAATATTTTGATGCTAAATCCTTAGCTACTGTTTCTAATACTGCAGTCAACTCATCTGAAAATTTACCAGCTTTAAACGCTGCTAAAACTTCTGGATGGCGTTGTTCCAATTGTGTCAAGAACTCTTCTTCAAATTCTCTTACTTTGTTTACTGGTACATTACGCAATAAGCCTTTTGTTCCGATGTAAATGATCGCAACTTGTTTTTCTACAGAAACTGGAGAATATTGACCTTGTTTCAAGATCTCAACGTTACGAACACCTTTATCCAAAACGGCTTTAGTAGCAGCATCCAGATCAGAACCAAATTTCGCAAAAGCTTCCAATTCACGGTACTGCGCTTGATCTAACTTTAATGTACCCGATACTTTTTTCATCGGCTTGATCTGCGCATTACCACCCACACGAGATACCGAAATACCTACGTTGATCGCTGGACGGATACCCGCGTTGAATAAGTTAGACTCCAAGAAAATCTGACCATCTGTAATAGAGATTACGTTGGTAGGGATATATGCTGAAACGTCTCCTGCCTGTGTTTCGATGATCGGAAGTGCTGTCAATGAACCACCACCTTTAACCAAATGCTTGATAGATTCAGGAAGGTCATTCATGTTACGGGCGATATCATCTGAAGAGTTGATTTTCGCTGCACGCTCCAACAAACGGCTGTGTAGGTAGAATACGTCACCTGGATATGCTTCACGGCCCGGAGGACGACGTAACAACAAAGAAACCTCACGGTAAGCCACAGCTTGTTTAGATAAATCATCATAAACGATCAATGCTGGACGGCCTGTATCACGGAAGAACTCACCGATAGCAGCACCTGCCATTGGCGCGTAGAATTGAAGTGGAGCAGGGTCAGCAGCAGAAGCAGCTACAACAACAGTATAAGCCATTGCACCTCTTTCCTCCAATGTACGAACGATATTCGCTACTGTAGAATTCTTTTGACCTACGGCAACGTAGATACAGAATACAGGTTGACCTGCATCATAAAATTCCTTTTGGTTCAAGATCGTATCGATACACACCGCAGTTTTACCTGTTTGACGGTCACCAATAACCAACTCACGTTGACCACGACCTACTGGAATCATCGCATCGATTGCCTTGATACCTGTTTGTAATGGCTCTGTTACTGGTTGGCGGTAGATAACACCCGGAGCTTTACGTTCGATAGGCATTTCGTACAATTCACCTTGGATAGGTCCTTTACCATCAATTGGTTGACCCAATGTATTCACTACACGTCCCAACAAACCTTCTCCAACTTTGATGGATGCAATACGGTTGGTACGTTTAATCGTATCTCCTTCTTTAATTTCGTCAGAAGGGCCTAAAAGTACAACACCGACGTTGTCTTCTTCTAAGTTTAATACAATACCTTGTAATCCGTTATCAAATTCAACCAACTCACCGGACTGAACTTTAGTTAAGCCGTAAATACGAGCAATACCGTCACCTACAGCAAGTACGGTACCCACTTCCTCTAGTTCGGCTTCTGATTTAAAGCCCGACAATTGCTCTCTTAGAATTGCCGAAACTTCATCTGGTCTTACCTCTATCATTTTAATTATTATAAGGGGTTTTTTGATTTATTTTACTTTAAATACCAGAATAACTTAGTTACCCTGATTCAAATATCTTTCTAATTTATTCAACTTACCAGCAATACTTGCATCAATCTGGCGGTCACCAATATTGACGACAAAGCCACCGATCAGCTTGTTATCGACTTTATTGATCAATATCACCTGAGCGTTGGTTTCTTTTGCAAGTACATCTTTCATCGCTGCCAAATTAGCTTCAGAAAGTGGTGCTGCAGAAGTAACTGTAGCTTTCACAATACCTTTAACCTCGTTATACTCGCGGATAAATTCCTGAGCAGTAGCATATACGATCATCCCACGACCTTTGTTGATCATGATCTTAAAGAATGCCAAGATATTTGGGTTGATCTTATCTTTAAATAAAGCATCCAATATGTTTTTCTTCTTGTCCAAAGGAACAATAGGATTGGCCAAAACAGCTTGCAATTCTGAACTGGATTTTAAAACAGCGATGAACGAATCCATATCTGTTTTGATGGTTTCCAGTGAGCCCTGCTCGCTAGCCAAGTCAATTAATGACTTTGCATATCTCGATGCTACTTTAAATACTGACATATTCTATTTCGTAATTTGAGTGGCCGGATTAGTTCAATTTAACATCTTTAAGCAAATCTGCTACTAAAGCTTCTTGCTTACCTTGGTCCTCAAATTCCTTGTTTAACACTTTACGGGCGATATCCAAAGACAAAGAAGAAACTTGTGATTTTACCTCAGCCAAAGCTTTATTCTTTTGTTCGTCGATCTCCTCTTTCGCTTGAGCAATCATTTTAGCGCCTTCATATTGCGCTTGTGTTCTTGCTTCAGCAACGATTTTTTCTTTTAGCTCTTTTGCTTCTTTAAGGATAACATCACGTTCCGCACGAGCCTCTTTAAGCAATTGTTCGTTTTCATTTGTCAAACGAGCCATTTCTAATTTAGCTTTCTCAGCAGCTTCCAATGCATTCGCAATTCCTTGCTCACGCTCATCCAAAGCATTGACGATAGGTTTCCAGGCAAACTTGCCCAATAAAAAGATCACAACCAATAAGATGATTAGTTGCCAAAAGAACAAACCGTACGAGAACTGATTAATTAATGCTTCCATTTATATACAATTGTAAATTATAATTTTCTTTTGTTTTGTATTTTTTTGTTTAAATACAATCTGCAACCAACCGTTGCAGATTGTATTTAGTAAACTTTTAATCAGCTTGGATTATTTACCTAAGATTAAAGCACCGAATGCTAAACCTTCAACTAAGGCACCAATGATGATCATCGCAGTTTGAATTTTAGATGCTGCTTCTGGTTGACGAGCGATAGCTTCCATAGCTGAACCACCGATTTTACCTAAACCTAAACCTGCACCGATTACGATTAAACCTGCTCCAATTAAGTTGTACATAATAATTATTTTATAAAATTTAACAAAAAAATTCGATTAATGATGAGCGTGTTCCTCAACTGCCATCCCAATAAACAAGGATGACAACATTGTAAAGATAAAGGCTTGCAAAAATGCAACCAGTAGCTCCAAGAAAAACAACACTAAGGTCAATAACATAGACACCCCGATACTACCACCGACTGTCAATTGTTGTTGAAATAAATAAACGATTGCGATCAAACCCATCACAACAGAGTGCCCCGCAGTGATATTCGCAAACAAACGCAACATTAAGGAGAAAGGTTTAGTAAACATACCCAACACCTCAATTGGCGCTAAAATAAATTTAAAAGGAACTGGAACGCCCGGCATCCAGAAAATGTGTTTCCAATAATCTTTATTCGCTTTAAAGTTGGTAATAAAGAAAGTGAATAAAGCCAAACATAAAGTTACCGTAATATTTCCCGTTACGTTAAAACCTAGCGGAGTCATACCCAACAAGTTCAAAACAAAGATCAAGAAAAATACAGATAACAGGTAAGGCATAAATTCTTTATAGCGATGACCGATATTAGGAACAGCCATTTCGTCGCGTACATATAAAACCAAGGGCTCCAAGACACGACCAACACCTTTGGGGAGGTTATTAACACCCTTCTTATAAGTTTTAGCTAGACAGATAAAACCCCAGAATAATAAAAACGCCGCCAATAATAGACCTACTACATTCTTTGTAATCGAGAAATCGAGCGGTTTTGCATTCGTAGGATGATGTGCTTCATCAAAGTTTAGGGTACCTGTAGCATCTGTTTTATAGATCTTACCGTGGTAAAGTTTGTAGTATTGATCGTTTTTTTCCACAACAGACTCGCCATGATGAAACTCGCCAGAAGAAAAAACAACCAATCCATTATCAATAAGAATTACTGGCAATGGAAAACCATAATGTTTTCCTGCTTTTTGATCGGAAAACAAAGAAAAATAATGATCATCTTGTAAGTGATGTTGACTATACGCTTTGATTTCCTCAGCTTGGGTTTTAGGCGCATCCCCATGCGCTTCTTCAGCTGCTTTTAAGGTAAAAGGATTGACAGCAAGAAAAATTACTGCAAATAATAAAAGTGCTCTCTTAAGATTCACCATTTCAGATTACTATTGAATAATAAAAAATTTTGCGCAAAAATACAATTTTATTTGGCATAAATCACCATTTGTTTAAACTTTTTCCAAAAATAGTTTAAACCTTTTTATCTGCTTGATTTAAAGCGCTAAAAGCGACATATACATCGACAAACAAAGCGATGAAAAATACAACCAAAAAGTTATATTCGATAAAGTTGTTTTCAACGGTCTTTAACCCGTCTTTAATATAAATATACCCTGCAACAGCCTTCAGGAGCACCAGCCCCAAAAATATGACACCTAATTTCTCAGGCATGGACCAGTTTGCAAAAAAGACCAGCACCGCAACCAGCAACGAAGAACAGCATCCAAATGCATACATACCAACGAGGCTGTAAGTGGCCTTTGACCAGTACTGCCCCACATTCATACCGGATATCACTAAATAATGTGCAGCAAAACTTGCCACAAAGACGATCAGCAGCACAAGGACACTTTTCAAATAACTATTCATTTTTATTAATTTGATTTGCTTGCCTGATGAACTGATACAAAGATACAACCACTCCTAACAGTGTCAATCCCTTCATCCCCCATTCACCCGCAATCGCATATTTATTGTCTAACCAACTTCCGACCCAGTAAAATAAATATATTGTCACACCCATCTGAATCGGCATGGAAGTAAAAACAATCCATTTGTTAATTTTCTTATTGGTTTTTTCCTCTTTCAATTAGCTTAAATAAAAGGTTGACAAATATACATCATAAATCCTTACTGACTACAATCCTAAAACTTTTTGTCCAATTTTAATATCCGGATAGTCTATATCTGCACCCAAAATCATCTTAAGCTCCGAAGATGATTTTTCTGGATTTGCACGAATGACATCCAGGATACGATCGAGCCTCTCTTGATCAATTAATTCTGTTGCTTCGACCTCCGTCCCTACAAAATTAATCAAATGTCCGTAAATCGTACCGGCTACCATCCCGCGCTTACCTGCTATATCAGCGATACTCATCCCTTCTTTAAACATTTCCAATGAAATATCTTTTGTATCCAATTTCTTCGCGCCTTCCTCATCAGCACTTTGAGCTGCCAGCACCTCCTTTTCTTTCGTTTTAACCTGAGCGGCTACATCAAGCATGGCTGTTTGGAAATCCTCTCTTTTAGACAGCGTTTCAGCAATAATTAGACAATGTTGTAACTGTTCGCGTTTCCTTTTGTAATCCAGCAATATGGCCTTTAGCTCATCAATATATTTCTTTGTCCGCTTACGAATCTGGTATTCTTCAATGTGCTTTGTCAACGCCTCGATAAGGTCCTTATCCATTCGGGGCAAAAACCAATTTACAGCTGCAGTGGAACGTTCACAGATCAGATCATAATCAATCGCATCTTTATCCCGAAGAAGATCATAAAGGACAACAATAAATTTATGTGCTACCTTCTCCTGTGTCTGGAGCTGTTTAACCACCTCCTGAAAGAACTGAATAGCCTTTTCCTTCCCATCGATATTGCGTTCTTCCATTGATTTAAGCAGTTCCGAAGTCTCCACCAAGAGTCCATCCCACCGAAAACCATTCATTAGAATCTGCCCAAGATAATTTCGTTGGCACTGTTCCAATATTTCATTGATATTAGACTGGGAATGTGCCCGTTGCGCAAATTCAACCACCTGATAATCCGTACGAATGGCATAAGATGGAATAATAGATTTAAGCACCAGTCCATCCAGACTTGTCAGACGGCTTAAGGCAACGTAAACCTGTCCCGCAGCAAAGGAAGTACCCGCATCTATAATTGCCTTCTGGAAGGTCAATCCCTGACTTTTATGAATGGTGATTGCCCAAGCTAATCGCAGCGGAAATTGAGAAAATGTCCCTAGAATTTCTTCTTTGATCTGATCCTGTCCTTTATCATAGTTGTAACGGATATTTTCCCAGGTTTCCCTTTTTACCGTCACCTCTTCGGAACCATCTGGGAAAGTAACCGATACAGTACCATGTGCTGTATCTATATCCTTTACGGTACCAATTTTACCATTGTAATACTTTCGCTCCTCACCGGAATCATTTCGGATAAACATCACCTGTGCACCTATTTTTAATGATAGCGTTTCCTCAGCAGGATAAGACCCTTGAGCGAAGTCATCTTTCACGACGGCTTTTAAGTTGAGCATTTTCCCGGACAATGACGCCAACTTTGCACTATTGATCTCGTCGGCATTTCGATTATGGGATGTCAATGTGATATATTGTTCTTCCTCTTTTGGGACGAAATCTTGCTGATAGTAGCCATTTAAGGTAGCCAGCATCTCACTGGTACATTGATTATTCCGTATCGCATTTAAAATCGAAATAAAGCCCTCGTCCTGCTGACGATAGATTTTATTGAGTTCCAGCATGACCAAAGGGCTATCCCGTAAGATTTTTGCATTGAAGAAAAACACCGAAGAATAATGATCGCGGAGGATATTCCATTCCGCATCTTTGACCACGGGCGGTAATTGATATAAATCTCCAATAAACAATACCTGTAAACCACCGAAAGGCCGCATATCGCGACGAACCGACTGTAATATCACATTGATTGCATCTAATGTATCTGCCCTGACCATCGAGACCTCATCAATAACCAATAGCTCCAGTTCCTGCAAAATCGCCCGTCGTTGTTTCGTCAGTTTTATTGTGCTGAACAAGCGGGACTTATTATAGATATGACTGTCCTGCTCATCCCAACGCAACTCATAGTCCTCCACAAAAGTTCCAAAAGGAAGCCAAAACAGGGAGTGTAAAGTTGTACCGCCTGCGTTCATGGCTGCTACTCCTGTCGGTGCAGTAATCGCCATCTTTTTATAGCTGTGCTCACGGATATACTTCAGGAAAGTCGTTTTACCTGTACCCGCCTTTCCCGTAATAAATACATTCTGATTGGTTTGGTTAACAAATGCAACAGCCTGCATGAATGCTGTGTTTTCCCGATCGACTTGAAAATTTGACATATCCTGAAATTAGATTGATCACAAAACTAAGGATTTCATTTTGAAAACATATCCTACCCCTGGATTGTATATTTTATAAAAAAACGCGTTTTACTGATGATTTTATCAAAGCTAAAACGGTTAACTAAAAACATTAATGATTTTTTTCTATATTTAGCTGCTGAATTAAGGATCAATAAATTTTTAGAAATTTTATAACATGGCTATAGATAAAACCGCATTATTTGAGAAAGTGCAGGAAATGTTGACATCCAAAGGGTTCAACATTGAGAAATCGGATGCAGCACGCCCTTGGGGTGGCTTTTTTGTTATCGACGAGTCACAGGCACAAGAGTTTGCCAATGAGTATTTTGGAGGATTGGATGTTCAGGAATTACGAATTTCCGGAAAATTAAGTCCAAAAATTCTGATCGTTGCGCCAGACAAGAGACTTTCTTGGCAGTATCACCACCGTCGTGCCGAAATCTGGCGTGTCATTCAAGGCAATGTAGGTGTCATGGTTTCGGATACAGATGAAGAATCTGTTGTCTCTACCTTGAAAGAAGGCGAAACGATCAGATTACGTCAGGGACAACGTCACCGTTTAATCGGCTTGGATGGCTTCGGTATTTTGGCTGAAATCTGGCAACATACGGATGCGAATAACCCTTCTGATGAAGACGATATTGTGCGCGTTCAAGACGATTTCGGAAGATAGGAAGCTCCCTCAGCTACTTTTTACAAAGATTCCCAATCCTGGATTGGGAATCTTTGTTTCCCCGCTTTATTTTAACTCTTTAGGCAATCTATCCCCCGTTGCGCAGCATATTCGAGCCCTATTTCACACAACTTATTGATCTCATGATTCCCAATTTGATAGCTGTACTGGAATTACCTCTAACGGTCTATTCATCCTTTTTGAGCATTAATTAACCTGATGATGATTTCATCCAATAAATTTAGCTGTCACAATCCTATTTTTTACTATTTTAGTATACGTAATAATAAAATGTCAAATTATGAGCAACGATGAAAACAAAAAAAGTTCGGGGATATTAAGCAGTCTTAAAAAATTAATTTTCGAGGATGATCAGACAAGTTCCACTCCCCCATCGCCTGCTCCGGTTCAACCTGCTCCGACAAAAGAAAAATTAAGCACACCTACATATACATCGCCACAGCCCCCTGTGGCAACTGGCAAAACTCCACCGCCCATCCCCATAACAGCCAACGATGGATCTACCGATCTCAAAGAAATGAAACTGAAAGTATACGCCATACTCGAAAAACTAAATGAACAAGGGGTTGATTTTTTTGAAGTCTGGAATGCTGCTGCTGCAATGGGAAAAGTAGAGGAAAACACCTTAAAAGCCGCATATACCTCCCTGAAGTTTGTCGATAGTTCATTATCGAAGGAAAAACTTGTGGCAACTGGCACAAATTATGCTAATAAGCTTAAAGAAACCATTGCCAAAGAATCGGAACAGAAACAGAACGAAAAGAGAAGGACGGAACAGGACCGAACCATGGAGATCGCCAATTTGAACAGTGAAATTAAAACCATAACGGAAAACATCAACAAATTGCAGGATGATCTACAGAAAAAGCAAATCGCACTGGGACAAATTAATGAAAAGTACGAACCAAAAATTAAAGAAATCGAACAAAAAATAGCCATAGGCAACGCAGCTGTCGGTGAGGTTATTACAGAAATCAACAGTGCACTGCATATGATTAATCAATCAATTACATAACTCTAAATCAATGGAAAAAAAAGACCAATACATTAATATTCCTGCTGAAATAAAGACGCAGCTCCCGATATTTCAAGTTTTGGGAGACCATTTGCCTGCTCAATTAAAATCTCCGGAAGCAAAAAAGACGGTGTCCGCAATTTTCTTTTGGGCATTGATACTGGGGGGTGCATTTGCTTTTTTTAAATACCTTCCCGTTATGCTCGAGTACGCAGGAAAGAGTATTTTATTTGTGATCTTCAGCATTATTCTGATCACCTTATTACTTTTAGCACCTAAGATTATTGCCCTACTACATCGCTTGGGTACTGTATTACTTTTCAAAGGCGAAAAATCCATTATCAGAAACAATCCGATAGAGACCTTACAACTATTATCCCGTGATGCGAAAGACACCCTAAAACGTGTGAAGGAAAAGATCAGTAATGTGGACGGTGTGCGCATCGATATGATTCAAAGTGGTGAAACGGCACAAAAAACTGCCGAAGAAAAGTACACCTATGCAAAAAGGTTTACAGCAGAAGCTGCTAATCTGGACGAAAAATCAAAGGAGGAAGCGAGCAGAAATAATGCGGAAAAGGCCAATGCATACGCAAGAGATGCCAAGGAAACACGCACCAAAGCTTTTCTGCTGGGTAAGGAAGGGGAATCAGAAGAACAAAATGCTCGTAGTTATGTACAATATGCCAATCAATTTGCGAAAGTATTGGAAGTCCTCAAAGACAATGAAAGCGCGGCCCGTATTTATGTAAGTACATTGGATAGCAGCATCTCCATCATTTCGAAGAAACTAGAAGCAACGCAAAAAATGAAAAACGCGACAGATGGGCTTGCCGATGTGTTTAATATTAAAGATGGCTGGGCTTTTCAAGAAGCGATGAATGCGGCTACAGGTGCTATCAGCCAAAATATTGCATCCATTCGTTCCAACCTTGACTTCTTGGATCAAAACAACAACATCACTGTAGGCGGCGCTCCTTCGCAGGGCGAACTGGAAGAATTTATCCGCAAGGTCGACGAGCGTAACTTAAAAGTGCTCAACGTCACTCAGATGTCCGATGCAAGCTACGAACTCAAACCGGAGGAGAAAGTCGATAAAGGCTTTACATTACTCGATTAATTAATCAAAACAATATCATATTATTCAAAATTATGGAAGAGAAATCGACATGGGCTAGGTTAAGATGGCCTATCAAAGCAATTATTATCGCATTACCTATCCTTGCTATTGGTTATTGGGCGATGCAGTCTGGCAAGTTTGACACTACGCTTGCGGTTAAACCGGACTCAACCAATATCAATGCTACCGGACCTGCAGCCTCAGGATCGGAAAGCACCCGCTCTTTCAACTATCAGCCTGAAAAGCCCGTTGACGGCGAGTATAAGGGTGTTGTAGAAGTAGGTGCTTCGGGATTCAATTCCTTTGTCGTCAATATGGATAAAGAAAACCGTTGGGAGATTATCTCCAAAGATTTTGGAAAATCCTTCGCCTATGAAGGATTAGCCACCACAGAAGATATCCGTAAAGGTCTAAAGGATTATATTGGTATGATGCTTGATAAAGGCGTAAAATCCAAAAATATCCACTTTGTGATCAGTTCCGGCGCACAGAAAGAACCTAAAACAACTGTCATCAGTTCGGAGCTCAGAAAGATGGGCTTCGTTGTGAATTTAGTGACAGCTGAACAAGAGGGAAAACTTGCACTAAAATGCGTTCTTCCTAAAGCTTATGAAGAAAATTCTTTTGTTGTGGACATCGGTTCGGGAAACACCAAGATCTCCTGGATTGATGGTGATACCAAATCTGAGGAAGCACCCGGTGCAAAATATTATGAAAAAGATCTAAAGGATGACGCTGTTTATGCAGAAGTAAAAAAATTAGGTGAGAAAATACCGGCTTCAAAAAGAGAAGTCTGCTTTATCATCGGTGGCGTTCCTTTTGAGTTAGCATCTCAGACACGTCAGGGAGAGGAGCGTTTCACGGTATTGAATGATCCCACTTCTTATAAAGCCGATAAAATAAAAACCAAAAGCGGTGTCAACATTTACAAAGCGCTTAAAGATGCGACCAACTGCGACACCTTTGTATTCGATTGGGACGCAAACTTTACGATTGGCTTCTTGCTTTCTTTAAATAAATAACTATATTTTACAACAATAAAAAAGAGCTGTGCTTCAAAAGGCACAGCTCTTTTTTATTGAAAATATTTGTTGCAATCGATCAGAAAAAACCTTCAGTTTACTTTTCATAGCTGTTGATGCCAGCGAAATCATGAAGGCGTTTTTTTGCTGTTGTAAGCATTATTACCCCATAAAGCTCAACAGATAACACACAATAAGGATCAACAGCACCAAGAAAGCGATTTTCCAAAAGCTATAGGGCCTTTGTCCATACACCTTACCATTGAACGCATTGACCATGATCTGATAACTCTTACCCTTATACTGATAAGCTGAAAGCCATACGGGCAAGAGTATATATTTCAATTTGATTGACTTAAAATCACTATCGATAAGATCAATATCCTGGGTATCCCCACCAATATCATTTTCGACCTGCCGTTCAATTTCGCGATCCATAATAGTTCGGGCGGTTCGGGCCGCCACAACATGGTCGACACTAAATGTTTCTGCAATAAAACCACTCAGATACTGCTCGTTAAATGGCTTCAGGTAACTTAAGTTCCAGGGACCAATTTTATCCGAAAACTTTTCGGGCAGCGAAGTCGATCCTGAGATAACGATATCTCTAAATTGGCTGTATATCGTTCCCGAAGCAGGATACCAGCTCGTGCGGCGCTCCTCATATTCCTCCGTTTCACCATCAGAATTACGTCGTGTTCGTGTTACATAATAATATTCCCCACGTGATCCTTCATAAGAAGAATGCACATCCGAATCGTATGACCAAAATGGAATATATACGCCTTTCAACCGATCATTCCGCGTATTGAAGATCCGCTTGAAATCATTGGGAGCAAACCAAACTTTCCCTGCCCATTGCGTTAATAAACCAAAGGCTTGCTTATAGTCCACCGAGAAAGGTACAAGCCCATGGGGTTTAACGATACGTTTTTGCTGATGATCAATAACCAACGGCGATGCACAAAAAGCACATACATCTGCTGTAACATGGGGATTCAACCTCGAATTAGCCCCACAGTTGCTACAATGAACAACTTCCGCCAGATAGCTATATCGTTCATCCGCAACACCTTCCATCGCTTTTCCAAAAACTTTATAATCCGTTGCTTCGATCTCCTCACCTTCCGGCATGTTGTCCGCAATTTCATTTTTAGTTCCACAATACGAACATTCCAGGTAGGAAGTTCCGGGTTGATAAGTCAAAACAGCACCGCAACCCTGGCATTTTAACCCCCGCTCTATTTCGGAGGTCTTCTCTTCAAAACTCATACTTGTGATAGCACTTAGGTCTCTAAACTCCAGGAATTGGTGGCGGAGTTTGCGAAAACAAATCCTTCAATTCAACAATTTTATCAGCTTCTGTCCAGTTATCAAGTCCTTCTTTCCAAACTAAAGTTAAAGCCGTGAGTGTACCTTCTCCAAGCAGTCCACGTAATTGTTCCTGATCGAATGGTCCTTCTTGCTTTCCCTTTATAGCCAAGTAATAAGCAATGGCCTTCGGTATCGGTGGCGGAACAACGGCTCCTGTCGCAGCACCTGCCCCAGCCGCAGCCGTAGGGTTGCCATCAAAATTATTTTGCTGAAACACATTCCCCATCTGCCCAACCATTCCTGCCCCCAAGCCAGCACCAAAACCGGCACCAACAATGCCACCACTGCTTGGATTTTCCGCCGCTTTTTCTATGGAATTTGCAGCTTGAAACTGTGCATAAGCACCAAGATTTCCTACCACCCCCATACTGCTTCGTTTATCCAGTGCTTTTTCGACCTCCTCTGGAAATGAGATATTTTCGATCAAAAATTTGGTCAGGCTCAATCCGATCTCTTCAAAGTCTCCACTTATTTTTTGTTGGATCAATACCGAAACTTCATCGTAGTTGGAAGCTAGATCCAGCGCTGGAATTTTTGATTCCGCAATGGCATCCATGCCTCTGGAGACGGCAATATTGCGCAATTGCTCCGTAATATCGTCTACAGTGAATACCGGGGTCGTCGCAACCAGCTGTTTCATAAAAACAGTGATATCTTTTACCTGAAAGGAAAAATTTCCAAAGGCCCGAAGTCGTATCGGCCCAAATTCGGGATCACGTAACATGATCGGATTTTTTGTTCCCCAACGTTGATTGACAAACTGTCGTAGGTTGATAAAATAAACATCAGCCTTAAACGGACTGTTAAAACCGTACTTCCATCCGCTGATGGTTGTCATAATCGGCATGTTCTGCGTTGTCAATTCATATCTGCCGGGTTGAAATACGTCAGCCACAACGCCCTCATTCAAAAATACAGCTGCTTGCCCCTCCCGTACGGTAAGTTGAGCACCCATCTTAATTTCATTCTGATACCGCGGAAATTTCCACACAATCGTATCAGTACTATTATCGACCCACTCGATAATATCTATAAATTCATTTCTGATTTTATCAAATAACCCCATAAATTTTTCTCTTTACAATTACTTACACTAAATGTAAACATTTCCTTGGAAACCGCCAATTTTACCATTCTTATCGGAAACTATAGATATCTAAAAAATTTAGTCTTTTATACTACATATCGTGGTTTATTTTTTATACTTTTGTTAGCTAAGTTCTACATAAATTTATGAGTACATATAACGAAGACAGTATTAGGTCCCTGGATTGGAAAGAGCATATCCGCCTTCGTCCGGGAATGTACATAGGAAAGTTAGGGGACGGTTCGGCCTACGATGATGGCATCTATGTTTTATTGAAAGAAGTTGTCGACAACTCGATTGATGAGTTTGTGATGGGCGCCGGTAAAACCATTGATATCACCGTAAACGAAAACAAAGTTTCAGTACGCGATTATGGCCGGGGAATTCCAATTGGATCTGTCGTAGATGTAGTTTCCAAAATCAATACCGGTGGTAAATATGACAGCAAGGCCTTTCAAAAATCTGTTGGATTAAATGGCGTGGGTACAAAAGCAGTCAATGCTTTATCCAGCCAGTTTACGGTACAGTCATACCGCCAAAATATAACACGTATTGCGCAGTTTTCCAAAGGAGAATTGGTGAATGACGAGCAGAAAGATACCACACAACGCAATGGTACATCGGTAACATTCTATCCAGATGATTCTATTTTCAGAAATTACAAATACCGTTCGGAATTTGTAGAGAATATGATCTGGAACTATGTTTTTCTAAACTCAGGCCTTACCATTAATTTTAATGGACAGAAGTTTATTTCTGAAAATGGATTAAAAGACTTATTAGAAAGGAATATAGATTCCGAATCCATGCGCTATCCAATCATTCACTTACGTGGTGATGATATTGAGATCGCAATGACCCACGGTCAACAGTATGGAGAAGAATACTATTCTTTTGTAAACGGTCAGCATACGACACAGGGCGGAACACACCAAGCAGCCTTCCGTGAAGCAATTGTCAGAACAATACGCGAATTCTACAAAAAAGAATTTGACGCATCAGATATTCGATCCTCGATTATTGGCGCCATTGCCATCAAAGTACAGGAACCGGTTTTCGAATCCCAAACAAAAACAAAATTAGGCTCGCAGAGTGTCGGTCCGGAAGGCCCTACTGTAAGAGGCTTCATCAATGACTTTGTCAAAAAAGCATTGGATGACTATCTTCATAAAAATCCAGGTACGGCGGATGCACTACAAAAACGTATTCTTCAATCTGAAAGGGAGCGCAAAGATATTGCAGGGATCAAAAAACTGGCCAATGAAAGAGCTAAAAAAGCATCTTTACACAACCGCAAATTGCGCGACTGTAAAGTCCACTTCAGCGATAAAAACGAACGCAACCAAGAGACTACACTTTTTATAACAGAGGGAGATTCCGCATCAGGTTCAATTACCAAATCACGTGATGTACAGACACAAGCGGTTTTCAGTTTAAAAGGGAAACCATTGAACTCCTATGGCATGTCCAAAAAAATTGTTTATGAAAATGAAGAGTTCAATCTCTTGCAACATGCGCTCAATATCGAAGATGGACTAGATGGACTACGGTACAACAATATTGTTATCGCTACTGATGCCGACGTCGATGGAATGCACATTCGTCTCTTGCTATTGACATTTTTCTTACAGTTTTTTCCAGATTTGGTCAAAGCAGGTCATGTATCTATCCTCCAAACACCATTATTCCGGGTTCGGAACAAAAAGGAAACGATCTATTGTTACTCCGATGAAGAACGTCAAAAAGCAATTGCGAAACTAGGAGCCAAACCTGAGATCACCCGGTTTAAAGGTTTAGGTGAAATATCACCTTCCGAGTTTGGATTGTTCATCGGAAAAGACATCCGTCTTGACCCTGTTATTTTATCAAAAGACAATAAGATTCAACAATTATTAGAATACTACATGGGCAAAAACACACCGGACCGACAAAAACATATCGTCGAGAATCTGCGTGTAGAAGTAGACCTTGAAGAAGAACTAACAAAAAAAGCGGGTTAATTTAACCCGCTTTTTTGCGACCTACGACCTATATTTCATGCACAATCAAACCTTAATTCTGATCCAATGTCAAGATGCCGTTGGATTGGTAGCCAATATTTCCAACACATTGGCCAAATATCAGCTTAATATCATTACCATGCGGGAGTATGTTGATGAAGAAGCAAATAAATTTTTTGTCCGTGTCGTCTGTAACGGTTTATTCCCCAACCAGACACAGCTTGCCAATTCGCTGGCCGAAGTGCTCCCGCCTTCCGCGCAGATCCAGGTAAACCCCAGCAATCGGAAAAAAATTGTTGTCCTTGTCACTAAAGAACATCATTGTCTGGCAGATATTCTGGTTCGGCAACATTTCGAAACCTGGGGAGCAGAAGTACAAGCCGTCATTGGCAATTATGATACCTTACGTTCATTTACAGATAAATTTGATATTCCATTCCATTGTATCTCGCATGAAGGCTTATCAAAAGAAGATTTTGAAACACAATTGATTGCGCAAATCAAGAATTACAATTTTGATTATATCATTCTGGCAAAATTTATGCGCATCCTCTCCTCCTTTTTCGTGGCTACATTCGAAAATAGGTTGATCAATATCCATCACTCATTTCTTCCTGCATTCATTGGAGCAAACCCATACAAACAAGCGCATTCCCGAGGCGTAAAGATTATTGGCGCTACCGCACATTTTGTCACCGACCAGCTTGATGAAGGTCCTATCATCGTTCAGGATATACGCCACGTCAATCATACTTATACCGTTAAAGATATGGTAACTGCCGGGAAAGAAATTGAAAAAGCAGTTTTAAGCAGAGCAATACGCCTATTAAGCGAAGACCGTGTGATGCTCAACGACTATAAAACCATTGTGTTTGAATAGTGATCACAATCACCGCTTTAGACGTGTAGTCATTATTTTTTTTTCGCGTTATTCTTGATTATTTCGTAAAAGAACTATTTAAGAATGACGCACACTTTTCATATCCCGGTATTGGGGCTAGCTTTTTCAATAGACTCGGCAATCAAGGTTGCACAATACGGAATTTCTTCCGTAATGTCCATTGTTGACGACGAGCTCATCGAGCGCATGCGCCGCTATTACTGCGGACAATATCAAATTCCTTATTATTCAATCTGCATAACGGAAGAAGACTTCCGTGCAAATAGAATAACCGCCTATCTCGATCTCGTACAGCAGGTGGTCAATAGGCAGATAAATTCCCTGAAACATCAATCCTTTACCGAAAATTCAGAACTGACCAAATACTTCCAGCTTTTACCGGATTCTCATCCCTCAAAACCGATCTATCACGCGATGGAAATTGAAACAAATCGCGCGATCAAAACAGAACTTCAAGATCTGTTGATCAATTATCTGAAACCCGGAGACATCAATGTTAATATTATGTCCAAAGTGGACAAAATAAATTATAAGAATGGTATTCCTTTAGCGCAGCACTACTCAGATGCCTTAGCCGCGTTACGCGGATTTGCTAATTCCACATTACACTCCTCAGTCATTCTCTCCGCAGGAATGAACCCACATTTATATGCCTATCTTGCTGAATTACCGGCATTTTTCCCAAAGGCTGACAGCAGCTTTGACAAAAAGGTCGTTTTAAAAGTCAGCGATTTTAGATCATCCCTTATCCAGGCAAAATATCTCGCAAAAAGAGGAGTCTGGGTTTCTGAGTTCCGGGTAGAGTCTGGATTAAATTGCGGTGGACATGCTTTTGCAACAGATGGTTTTCTATTGGGGCCCATTTTAGAAGAATTCAAGGCGAAAAAACAAAGTTTACAAGCGGAGCTCTTCACAATTTATCAGGACTATTGGCTAGGACGGGGCTTACAGTTGGCCGATTCGCCCCAGATCAAATATACCGTACAAGGTGGTATAGGCACCGCCACGGAACATCAATTTCTATTGAATTACTATGAATTTGATGCTGTGGGCTGGGGCTCTCCATTTTTAATGGTTCCGGAAGCTACTACTGTGGACAATGAGACGTTGAAAGCACTGGCAGAAGCAGAACAAACAGATTTCTACTGTAGCGGAGCTTCCCCTTTAGGCGTACCGTTTAATAATTTTAGACCCAGCAGCGCCGAAAAGTTACGATTGGAACGTATCCAAAAAGGAAGGCCCGGAAGCCCTTGCAAAAAGGAATATCTGATCGCCAATCAGGAGTTTGGAGAAAAACCGATCTGCACCGCTTCGCGCGCTTACCAACATCAAAAAATCCTGGAATTGCAGAGACAGCAACTTACGACTGAAGAATATAACAAAGCATTCGATACCATCACCGAAAAGACCTGCCTCTGTGAAGGGCTGGCTACCCCAGCTTATCTCAAATATAATATCCAACGAAAAAAGGAGCAGACAGCTGTTTCCATTTGTCCGGGGCCAAATCTGTACTGGTTCAAAAAACAATATTCTTTAAAACAGATGATTGATCATATTTACGGCCGCGTATCAATACTGGAGCATTCGGATCGGCCATTTGTGCTGATCAATGAATTAAACCTTTACATCGATCATATCCAAAAATATATCAGCGACAATAAAGATAAATTCAATGACAAAAAAATAAATTATGTTGCCAAATTCAAAGCACAATTACAGGCAGGAATAGATTATTATTATAAACTACAGGATCAGCTCTCATACCTTCCCAAAAGCACACTGGAAGCCATACCCTTACAGCTGGAGCTTGCAACCATCCGTTTAAAAAATCTTCACATATAGGCATTCTATTGGGAGCTAAAGTAAACGCGGCAGTCCTGTGGACCTGCCGCGTTTATTGAATTAATAAATATTCCTGTTTATTCAACGGCAAAATTTACCGTGCAATTTTACGAAATTTCCCAAAAACTCCCAGTGGAAGTTTTGGTCCTGCAGTAGCTTGCAGAAAAAGCTCGCCAATTTCTAAATTTTCTACTTTTGGAAAAGCAGTTTTTATTAAATTTTCCACTATGACCGAAGAAAAACCCAATGAATAGGTATTTAAGATCAGGAAATGCTCTTGGGGATCCAACAATTGAACCACTTCTGTCATCATCTCCATAATATGGTCTTCGAGCTTCCATTTTTCTCCTTTTGGTCCATGTCCGTATGCTGGTGGATCCAAAATAATACCATTATACGTATTTCCCCTTTTTAGCTCGCGCTTGACAAACTTCAATGCATCCTCAACCACCCAGCGAATATTATCCAGATTGGAAATTTCCATATTTTCATTGGCCCAAGTGACCACTTGCTTAATAGAGTCGACATGTGTTGTGTCTGCTCCCGCGGCCTTCGCTATTAATGAAGCACCTCCCGTATATGCAAAAAGATTTAAAACTTTGGGCTTTTCAGTTTTGAAGGAACGAACAGATTCCGAAATATAATCCCAATTGACAGCCTGTTCGGGGAATATCCCAACGTGCTTAAACGATGTCAATCCCAATCTGAATTTGATCGCGACATCATCGTTTTTATATTGGATATGCCAACGGTCCTGGATTTTTGGATTTTTTTTCAACCACTCTCCGGAAGTAGCCGAACGCCCTTTGAATTTGATATGATAGCGTTTGTTCCATTCTGCATCGCTCAAAGCCTTGGGCCACACTGCCTGCGGCTCCGGCCTAATTAATATCAGATCACCAAAGCGTTCTAATTTCTCAAAATCACCACAGTCAATAAGCTCATAGTCTTTCCAATGTTGTGGGGTCAATAATTGTATATTCGTTGTTGCCAAAATCAAAATTTTGCGACAAAACTAAGCTAAATTTCTTTTATATTGAAATTTAGCTTCTGCCCATCCTCTTTGGAAATGGAAATTCCTCACATCAAAACAGCAGAAAAATACATGTAATCCAGGATCTTCAGGATAGGCCAAATCACCAAAAATCTATGATAAATGTAAATATATTTATTATCTCACCGCTTATTGCCCCATAGAAGCTTTGGCGCTTTTCATCAATGGGCTTGCAAATACAAAATTATTTAATTCCTCAACATCGGATCGCATCATATCTTTATTGGACCCCTCCCAAAATTTCTGCCCTTGATATAAAAACAAAATATACTCACCGATCCCCATAACAGAGTTCATGTCGTGGGTTACGACGACTGTTGTGCACTTCAGTTCCTGGGTAATTTTAAGCACCAATTCATCAATTACAATAGAGGTCTCAGGATCCAAACCTGAATTTGGTTCATCGCAAAAAAGATATTTGGGATTCATACTGATCGCTCGCGCGATACCAACACGTTTTTTCATTCCTCCAGATAGTTCCGCGGGGAATAATTTGTTTCTTCCCTCCAGGTTAACCTGTTCCAAACAATGGTTCGCGCGGTCTAATTTTTCGGCTTTAGACATATCTGTGAACATATCCAAGGAGAACATAATGTTTTGCTCCACCGTCATTGAATCAAACAGGGCTGAATTCTGAAATAACATCCCGATTTCTTTCCGGATAGGTACGCGTTCTTCAAAATTCATCCTGGTGAAATCGCTATTGTCAAACAGTACCTTACCCTTTTCGGGATGATGCAATCCAACGATACATTTTAATAAGGTACTTTTTCCTGAACCGGATCCACCAATGATCAAACTCACTTTTCCGGGTTCGAAATTTGCACTGATTCCTTTTAAAACATGGTTCTCACCAAAAGACTTGTTAATATTTTCAATTTCAATCATAAGATCTTTTTAAAGCATTAATGCTGTAATTACATAATCTGCTGCCAGAATGGTAATACAGCCGACCACAACAGCTTCGGTACTCGCTTGTCCCACCTCGAGCGCCCCACCTTTCACTTTATATCCCTTATACGCCGATACTGACGTAATGATAAAACCGAACACAACAGCTTTTACGAGCGCTACAGTGACGGTAAAACCATTAAAATTGTCTTGAATGCCTAAAATATAATCTGCAGGTGTTACAGCCCCAGATAGTGAGCCCCCTAGTAGCCCCCCCACTAAAGCACAAACGATGGCGATAATAACCAACATGGGAATCATCGTCACACCGGCCAATATTTTAGGCAATATGAGATAGCCCGGGGCATTGATCCCCATGATCTCCAAGGCATCAATCTGCTCCGTTACGCGCATAGAACCTATTTGAGAAGAAATTGATGAGCCTATTTTCCCCATCAATACCAATCCCGAAATCGTAGGTCCCAACTCTAAAATATTTGAATCCCTATTAATAGAACCTATAATCGAATTGGGAATAAGGTCGGAAACCATCTGAAAAGCAATCTGCATGGTCATTACCGCTCCAATAAAAGTTGAAATGATCACAATAAGTCCCAAAGATCCTATTCCAATATCGGTCATGGTCAGTATGGTCTCCTTCCAATAGATACGCCCTTTTTCTGGTTTTTTAAAGACCGACTTGAGCAGTATAAGATAAGCACCAATGTGATGAAAAATCATATTATCAATTTAAATTCTGTATATTACAGGCACCAAACTTTATGTTTGGCCCACGTATCCATTAAAGGTAATTAATTCCGTCAAATATATAAACAAGCAAAAACCTAAAAAGTGGGAGAAAAACGAAATTACTTACCGACCATTTCGTCACATTTACCGAATTTTTATGTATAATAGCCTAATCTTTCATACAGTGTCCAATAAAGCGATTTACTTTTGGGGTATATAACAAACGGAATTAGTCATGAACACACAACGTATAACAACTGGAATTACAATTCTTTTCATAGGGATTGTCTTATTATTATCCCAACTGAATAGCATATCCTTTAATTGGGTTGGAATTTTCAGATATTGGCCTTTATTTATTGTCCTCGCAGGAATCCGTATGTTGGTCCCAAAAGATCAACAAATAGGACAGTTTATTGCTATCGGCGCGACAGTAGTCATCTTGGGATTCCTTACTTATATCGGTTTATCTACCCCAAAAGAGCCCTTATTAACGCAACTGCTAAAAAATAAAGGCGTGCAAATCGATATGGACGATCCAAACGATAAGACCGCATATACAACACAAAAACTACAGGTTCCTTTGGACGATAAAATCCAACGTGCATCGCTAGACATTGATCTCGGAGCAACATCATTAAAGAACGATAGCGCGACAACTTCTGCAATATTTACCGCTTACAACACATCTGATGATTATCTTCTAGGTATGACCACGCGCGGGGAATCTACAGATAAGATCAATATTAACTTAAAAGGCAAATTTAAAGACAAAGATTTTAATAGTAAAAACAACAATACGCATATCGCACTCAATCCAACTATCGTATGGAAGCTGAACTTTGATATCGGGGCAATTGATGCCAATTTGGATCTTTCAGCTTATAAAATTGAGCTATTGGATATTGATGCCGGAGCGACAAGTCTAAAATTAAAACTTGGACAACCTCTGGCAACAACAAAAATAGCTATGGATGCCGGTGCATCTTCGATCGAAATCGCAATTCCTAAAAATGCAGCATGCCGCATCAACAGCGATAATGCGTTATCTTCCACAGATTATGAGGGCGATTTCTTAAAAAGTGAAGGGCAGGTTAAATCCACAAATTACGATACAGCAACACAAAAATTCGATTTTGACATCAACGGCGGGATCACATCAATAAAAATTAGAAGATATTAATTGACAGCAGATTTTTAGTCAAGAAAAGCTAACTTTGTGTTATATATGAACACAAGTAATATGTTGACTTTACCGGGAATCTATTGTAATTCCAAGGTAGAATATTCGAAATGGAAGACCAGGGAAATTCAGATCGGCGACGTCCCTATGGGGGGAGACAACCCGATTCGTATTCAAAGTATGACTACTGTGGATACGATGGATACTATCGGTTCAGTCGAACAGACCATTCGAATGGTAGAAGCGGGCTGTGAATATGTTCGTATCACGGCCCCAAGCATAAAAGAAGCCCAGAATCTAGCAAATATAAAAAACGAACTTCGAAAAAGAGGTTATCAGGTCCCCTTGGTGGCAGATATACACTTTACACCAAATGCGGCTGAAGTTGCAGCCCGGATTGTAGAGAAAGTCCGGATTAATCCCGGTAATTATGCGGATAAGAAGAAGTTTGACCAGCTTTCCTATACTGCGGATGAATATAAGTTAGAACTGGAACGCATCTATACAAAGTTTGCTCCTTTAGTAAAG
Source organism: Sphingobacterium sp. UBA7625 (assembly GCF_002484085.1). Lineage (NCBI taxonomy): Bacteria > Pseudomonadati > Bacteroidota > Sphingobacteriia > Sphingobacteriales > Sphingobacteriaceae > Sphingobacterium > Sphingobacterium sp. UBA7625. Next base: position 18,139 of record NZ_DLJD01000044.1, on the reverse strand, counting down.
ATCTGCAAAGAGCATGGTACTGCCATGCGCATCGGTACAAATCATGGTTCACTTTCAGATCGGATCATGAGCCACTATGGAGATACCCCTGAAGGAATGGTCGAATCTGCGATGGAATTTATCCGGATGTGTGAAGATCTTAGTTTCCATAACCTCTGTATTTCAATGAAATCCTCCAACCCACAGGTGATGGTCAAAGCCTACCGTTTGCTGGTTGAAAAGATGGTTGCTGAAAACATGAACTATCCTTTACACCTTGGTGTAACCGAGGCAGGCGATGGAGAAGATGGCCGTGTAAAATCCGCAGTAGGAATAGGTACCTTATTGGAAGACGGACTTGGAGATACGGTAAGGGTTTCCTTGACCGAGGAGCCTGAACGTGAAGCTCCGGTAGCAATCGCATTGGTTAATAGGTATAGCAAACGAAAAGCCAGCTTAAACAGTCAATCAAAAGAAGAAGTCGTACAAATCTCCCCAGATAGCCCGACTATCCCCTATCAGAGTCAAGAGGTCAATACCTTCGTGGGGGGGGCGCTGGTTCCCCGGATTGTGACAGATATTTCAAATGAGAATCTAAAGGACGCCCAAATTCTTACAAAAGTTGGTTACCGCTATGATATGCTTTTGGATAAGTATCATATGGGGGAGCAATCCGTAGATTTTGTCTATCTAGGCGATCAATTGCCTTCCTTTAATATGCCTGCAAATCTGAAACAGGTATATAATTTTATGACCTGGTCTAAACTTCAGGACAAAACAAATATCCATCCGCTCTATACATTGGAAGAATTTATCCAAACGGACAATAAGGACCGTGTTTTGAACATGGTAAAAATACGTAATACGGATTTAACGAGCCCACTATTTGAGACATTGCCTCTAGACAAGACAGTCGTATTTGTTTTGGAAACTGATCACATACACGGAATGGCTGATCAACGTCAATTTTTCCGAAATCTACAGGAATTCGGTATTGATAATCCTGTCATAATCAAAAGATCGTATCGGCAATCGGATTTTTCAGGACCTGTGGGCGAGTTTATGAATCCAGAGGAACCTATCTCAAAAATACAGTTATATGCTGCCACAGACATGGGGGCTTTATTAATTGATGGCCTAGGTTCGGGCATATGGATTGATTCTCCGGCCACACCGTTGGAAAATATTGCATCGCTTTCGTTTGGTATATTACAGGCGACCCGTTCAAGGATATCAAAAACAGAATATATTTCGTGTCCAAGCTGCGGAAGGACCCTGTTCGATCTTCAGGAGACAACGCAAATGATTCGGAGTCGTACCAATCACCTCAAAGGCTTGAAAATTGGCATTATGGGCTGTATCGTGAACGGCCCCGGTGAAATGGCTGATGCAGATTATGGTTACGTGGGCGCTGGCCCCGATAAAGTGACTTTGTACAGAGGCCAGCAAGTCGTCAAGAAGAACGTAAGCTCCGCGCAGGCATTGGACGAATTGATCAAGATCATTAAAGATGATGGGCGCTGGATTGATGAAGTGCAAGAATAAGCAAAAAAACAAGGGGATCAAATGATCCCCTTGTTTTTTTATTTTAATAATGTCGATTTATCAATCGAATTTTTTTCCACGGATTAACGGACAGAAAATCTCTTTACCACCGTCTCTGATCCGGCAACTACACGCACAAAATAAAATCCAGTTGTCAATTTGCCCCCATGCTCGAACGAAAGATTTTGAATACCAGCATCAAGATTTCCGTTCATCAGCTGTAGAATCTCGTTTCCTAGCGCATCCATAACTTTAATGGACACACTAGATGATTTGGCCAATTTAAATGAAAGATTGACCTGTTCGGCAATAGGATTATAAAATACCTTAACGTTATTAATCAGTTTCTCCGTATCCTTGATTGTGTTATCACCAAATTCTTCATTACGGCTCCCAGTAGTCTGCAAATAAGTATAGCCATCAGGAGACTTTGCATACACCTGAGCTACCCCGCTGCACAAAATCAGTGCGGTAATAAGTGTTAAATAAGCTGCTTTAAGTAGATTTCTCCCCATAGTGTTAAATTAGACTTCAAATATTGGTTACGGTTTAATCAAATATAACGCTAACTATTTGAATTATCAACAACAAAGTTACTATTTTGTTTAAAAGTTTTTTAGTGAAACGAGGTATCAAAAGATTCTTTTAACAAATTTTAACAGCTATTGTACATGTCAAATGAAATGCTAAAATTTGGCGCAGAAAATGCATATGCTTAAAGTATAAGTAAAAAGTATATTTTTGCATTATATTTTGAAATAAAATAATACTTAAATGACAGATAACAGTCATCACAACAGCATCAATAAGGTGAGTTTCGCCGGATTATTGATCAGTTTAGGAATCGTGTTTGGAGATATCGGAACCTCCCCGCTATATGTCTTCAAAGCAATCATGGGACAGGGTGCCATTCAAAAAGACCTGGTTTTGGGCGGCCTTTCCTGCGTCTTTTGGACATTGACACTGCAAACGACCATCAAATATGTCTGGATCACGCTACGCGCGGACAACAAAGGTGAAGGTGGAATTCTTTCACTTTACTCTTTAGTTCGTAAGCGAGCACCATGGTTAATTTTTCCAGCCATGGTAGGTGCAGCGACATTATTAGCTGATGGGATGATTACACCAGCCATCACAATATCTTCTGCGATAGAAGGTTTGGATATCAAATTTCCGGGCCTGCCAACAGTGCCGATTGTCGTAACAATTATTTCGTTACTTTTTATTATCCAACGGTTTGGAACTTCGGTTGTGGGAAAAGTATTCGGCCCATTGATGACAATATGGTTCACCATTATTGGCGTCCTCGGTTTATCGCATATCCATTTGGCACCAGAAGTAATGAAAGCAATTAATCCCTATTATGCTTTTCATATTTTAATAACCTATCCGCACTCGCTACTCCTAATTGGTGCAGTATTTCTTTGTACGACAGGTGCAGAAGCGCTGTATTCGGATATGGGGCACTGCGGTAAAGCAAATATTCGTATCAGTTGGATCTACGTCAAAATTACATTAATATTGAACTATTTTGGTCAGGGAGCATGGTTACTGACACAAGAAGGCCGGGTGTTAGGAGGTGAAAACCCGTTTTACTCCATTATGCCAGATTGGTTTGTCGGTTACGGTATTGCTATTGCGACCATTGCCGCCGTAATTGCCAGTCAGGCGATGATATCCGGATCATACACGCTGATTTCAGAAGCTGTACGTTTAAATATATGGCCCAAGGTTGCTATCCGCTACCCAAGCGAACATAAGGGGCAATTATATGTCCCATCGATCAACCTAATCCTCTGGATTGGCTGTATGATCGTTATCTGGGTGTTTGAAGAATCAAGTAAAATGGATGCCGCCTATGGCCTTGCCATCAATCTAACGGTATTGATGACAACAGTTTTAATGGGCTATTTCCTTGCCATGAAAAAGGTAAATCGTGTGCTCATCGGCATTTTCCTGGTCGCTTATTTTGTGATAGAATTAACCTTCTTGGTTGGTAATGGTGTAAAAATTGCGCATGGAGGCTGGTTAACGCTACTATTGGCAATTGCTTTGTTTGGCACAATGTACTGTTGGTATACCGCACGTAAGATTAAAAATCGTTTTGTTAATTTTATCAATATCAATAAATACTATCCAATTATTTCGGAATTGAGCGAAGACAAGTCCGTTCCGCCTTTTGCCTCACATTTGGTATACCTGACCAGTGCGAATTTCAAATCTGAAATTGAAGCTAAGATTATTTATTCCATCATCAATAAAAAACCGAAGCGTGCCGACGTCTATTGGCTAGTCCACGTCGATGTGATGGATCACCCACATACAAGAGAATACTCCATTGATCAACTTATCCCGGGAAAACTGATTCGCATTGACTTTAAATTAGGGTTTAGAGAAGAACAGCGTATCAGTCTACTTTTCCGAAAAGTCGTTGAAGACATGGTTAAAAAAGGCGAAATTGATATTACAAGCCAATACGAGACCCTCCGTAAACATAATATTCCGGGAGATTTCAAATTTGTCGTGCTGGAGAAGGTATTATCCAAAACGAATCAGATGTCCTGGATCGAGAAAGTGATTATGGACATTTATGGATACCTGAAAAAAATGAGTTTATCCGAAGAAAAAGGATTCGGTTTAGATTCCAGTTTTGTCACCATTGAGCGAGTTCCGCTGAATTTTCCGCAGACATCGGAAGTTCATCTCATACGAAAAGATTAAGTCTTTAAAGGTGATGCAGAAGCATCACCTTTTTTATTCAATAGAATTGCATTACTTTTGTTGCAAATATTATAACATGGCAGACGCTAATCCAACAAAGAAATTACACCCTCGAAATAGACATCTCGATAACTACAATTTTGACGAACTTAGCAAAATCGAACCTTCCTTAAAAGATTTTGTTACGGTAAATGCTTATAAACTCAAAACAATTGATTTTAACAATCCGGAAGCTGTTAAAATATTAAATCAAGCACTTCTTAAAAAATACTACCACATCCAACATTGGGACATTCCAAAGGAAAATCTCTGTCCTCCTATTCCGGGTAGAGCAGATTATATTCATTATGTTGCTGATGTGCTTGCCAGAGATAACAACGGTGAAATTCCAAAAGGAGGAAAAGTACGGGTGCTGGATATCGGTGTGGGAGCCAGTTGTATCTATCCCATTATTGGTCACCAGGAATATGGCTGGAGTTTTGTTGGTTCTGAGGTTATAAAAAAAGCATACAAAAACGCTATTGAGATTACCCGTACCAATATGAGTTTAAAAAAGAATATCCAAATACGGTTACAAAACAATCCAAAAGCAATTTTCAAAGACATCATCCTTCCTGATGAAAAATTTGACATGATCATCTGCAATCCACCTTTCTTTAGTTCCCAAACGGAGGCATTACAACAATCTGTACGTAAAACTACCGGTATAAAAGATGCTAAAATAGATGAGACAAGCGTTGTCCAAACCTTTTCAGGACAAGGAAGTGAGCTCTGGTGCGACGGAGGGGAAAAAGCTTTCTTGACACGTATGATATTTGAAAGTCAGTTCTATAGAGATCAGGTGAAGTGGTTTTCTTCATTAGTTGCTCACCGTGAAGATGTTCGCTTTCTGCAGCATAAACTAAAGAAAATCAATGTAAAAGAATCTGAAGTTATCCGTATGGAACAAGGCAACAAAGTAAGCCGAATCCTTTTGTGGAGATTTTAAAATAACAAAGGAGCTATCGAATAATAGCTCCTTTGTTATTTTAAACATCATAATACCAATTCTAAGCAGATGCTGATCTATTTAGCTTGGAGTGTTTATAACCATACATAAAATATACCCCTAGACCAATTACCAACCAAATCACAAAAATAATCCAATTACTAGCACCGAGTTCAGTCATTAGATATAGATTAATCAGTATCCCGATAACAGGCAGGAGAGAGAAATTCATTTTAAAGCTATAAATGCTCAAACCTAACCATGTTAACCAAAATATGATTACCAACATTTTATGTTCCAAAATTTCCAAAAGTGAAGATTTCTTCCACTCGTCTAATATATTCTGGCCATAAATAGCGACACAAACAATCGCGATAATTAGTCCCGCACCTACTAGATATTTTCCGTTGATGTAGGGAACTTTAAATTTGGATTTGGCCGATAATCCAGAATAATCCATGTAGAGCACACCTGCACAGACCAATATAAATGCAAAGAATGTTCCTACACTTGTCAAGTCAACAAAAAAATCCATCTTGAAGAACAGCGAAGGAATAGCTACTACGAGCCCCGTTACAATTGTAGCAAAGGAAGGCGTTTTGTATTTCGGGTGAATCGTCGCAAATTTCTTCCACAACAACCCGTCCCTGCTCATGGTCATCCAGATCCTTGGTTGTGCCAGTTGATAGACCAGAAGTGCACTTGTAATCGCAATAACCGATGTCACGGATATAATGCCGGCCATATGGTCAAATCCAACATACTTGAATACAAAAGCCAAAGGATCTTTTACGTTCAGTTCAGTATAGTTGACCATTCCAGTCAACACGATGGTAATAGCAACATATAGGACCGTACAGATCAGCAAGCAATAAATCATGGCTTTAGGTAGATCGCGTTGCGGATTTTTACATTCCTCCGCCGTTGTGGAGATCGAATCAAATCCGATAAAAGCAAAAAATACGGCAGCAACACTTCCGAGGACGCCCTCCAGGCCATTTGGTGCAAAAGGAGTCCAGTTTTCAGGCTTTACATAAAATATCCCCCCAAAAATAACCGCCAGAATTATTCCCACTTTAATCATCACCATAATCATGCTCGCCTTTTGAGATTCCTTGATGCCTATATAGACAAGCCAGGTGACCAAAAAAGTAATTACCCCAGCTGGCAAATCAAATATAATGGGCATTCCACCAATTCGCGGCGCACTGTTAAATGCTGCAAGCCCTTGCTGATCAATAGCTGTAAGGTTTGCTAAGCCATGCTGATTCATTTTATCTACTGCATCAAAGGCATAACCCGGAGCCATGGAAAGCCAGGCCGGTATATGCAAGCCAAATCCCTCCAGCATGGAAACAAAATATTGTGACCAAGATATAGCAATGACCGTATTCGAAACCGCATATTCCAATACCAGTGCCCAGCCTATAATCCAGGCAAACAACTCGCCAAAAGCCACATAAGCATAGGTGTAGGCCGACCCAGAGACAGGGACGGTGCTTGCAAACTGCGCATAAGCAAGAGCCGTAAACACGCAGGCAAAAGCGGTAAAAATAAAGAGCAGAGAAACAGCGGGTCCACCTTCATAACTCGCTAACCCGATGGTGCTAAAAATTCCAGCGCCCACGATAGCGGCTATACCCAATGAAACCAGATCGGTTACCCCCAAAACCTTCGCGAGGCCAGTTCCACCCTCGTTTTGGGTATCCAGTAGGATCTGATCAACACTTTTCTTCCGAAAAAGTCTATGTGACATGTAAAATTAGTTTTATGCGTAAAATTATGCGAAAATAAATATTTTCAAAGTCTTATGCTATTGGTATTTTTTGGCAGACTATTTAAAGTCGACTAATTCGTAATGAATATATTGGTAAATTTCTTGGTAATCCCCCATATGATGATGTAAATAGGAAACCAATTGTTCTGTCAACAACTGCCGCTGATTCTCTTGAACTTCAAATTGCCACAATCGTTTACAGATATTGAAAAGTGCACCTGCAATCTTCTCCATATGCGCATAATCATAGAGATATTTCCACTCAATAAATTGATGGTAAAATCTATCGAATTTAGGAATATCACTTAATTGATTTATTTTCAGAAATTTTCGCACAGCATCTTCGTTCACTTGAGACATTGCACCATACAATTTATCAATAGAAACAGCCCTTTGCTGTGTCAGAATATGATCCAATAAGAGCTCCAAAGCAATATGCGCCATAAAGGAAGGTCGAATAGGTAACCCTTGCAAGCTTGACTGTATCTGCAACTTTAACTGATGGGTATGATGAAAAAAATACGTTGAATTATGAAAAAGACGATCAACTTCTATATGACGGTTCCAACCGATATAAAGTTGTTCCAGCAAGGGATTGTCCAGCAGTTCATTTTCATATTGCCTGGGTTTGAGCACAAAAGTTTTATCTGCATTTTTTAATAAATCGGGCAACAATCCACCGACAATTCGCTCGGGATTGGTTGCAAACCGCTCAAAATAAAAATGTGACAAAAAATTCATATTAGCTTATTAGCGTGTGCTTTTATATGGAATTATTCGCTCAATATACGCTTAATCTCCTATCTTTGCATCTTGTAAATTAAAAAATTAAATCCATTTAACAATGAGCTTTGTAGAAGAATTACGTTGGAGAGGCATGTTGCAAGATATTATGCCTGGAACTGAAGACTTACTGAATAAAGAAAAAGTCGCTGGCTATATTGGCTTTGATCCCACAGGAGACTCTCTACACGTAGGACACTTAACTCAAATCATGACATTGATCCACTTCCAAAATGCGGGGCATAAACCGGTCGCATTGGTTGGCGGTGCAACCGGAATGATTGGGGACCCTTCTTTCAAATCTGCAGAGCGTAACTTACTTGACGAAGCAACTCTACAGCATAATGTTGCTTGTCTAAAAAAACAGTTAGGCAAATTTCTTGAATTTGGAGAAGGCGAAAATGATGCCCAGATGGTTAATAATTACGATTGGTTCAAAGATTTCAAATTTTTAGACTTTATTCGTGATATCGGTAAAATGATTACTGTCAACTATATGATGGCAAAAGATTCGGTAAAAAAACGTTTAGAAGGAGATAATGGTCTATCATTTACGGAATTCACCTATCAATTGATTCAAGGTTATGACTTTTACTACCTGTGGAAGCACCATAATTGTAAAATACAAATGGGCGGATCTGATCAATGGGGGAATATTGTCACTGGAAGTGAAATGATCCGTCGTCAAGATCAGGGAACTGCTTACGCCATTACCACGCAATTGATTAAAAAAGCAGATGGTCAAAAATTCGGAAAAACAGAATCTGGAGCTGTATGGTTAGATCCAAAGAAGACTTCACCCTATAAATATTACCAATTTTGGTTAAACACCTCGGATGACGATGCCAAAAACTGGATTAAGATCTTTACACTTAAACCACAGGCGGAAATCGAGGCGATCATCACCGAACATGATGCCGCACCACATTTACGCATTGTCCAAAAAGCATTAGCGAAAGACATCACCATCCGCACACACTCCGAAGAAGCTTACGAGACAGCAATCAAAACCTCTGAGTTTCTCTTTGGCAATGGTACATTGGAATTTTTAAACAACTTAGATCACGAAGCCGTATTGGATGTGTTTGAAGGTATTCCGCAATTTCAGATAACAAGAGAAGATCTAAAAGCGGGAATCAATATCCTCGATCTCTTGGCTGTAAGTACACAAGTTTTCCCTTCAAAAGGCGAGGCGCGTAAAATGCTTCAGGGCGGTGGTGTATCCATCAACCGTGAAAAAGCAACGGATATCGAACAAGTGATCACTGAAAGCAGCTTAGTGAATAATAAATACATCATTGCGCAAAGAGGCAAGAAAAACTACTATTTGATTATTGCTTAAAGGTGGCTTTATTCAATAAAAAAATCCTTCTGGTACCGTCAGAAGGATTTTTTTATTGAACAGGTACCAAAAACGACCTGATTTCTGCATGATCTTGGCACTATAATCACTTATTTTAATAGCTTTTCAAAAGCACGACGGGAAGCCCCTCGAAAATGTACTTCTCCACAATATTGATACCCCAACTTGTCAAATACATGCAACATCCCCCCGTTGTCAAAGTTCGTATCCACTTTAATGCTATATACGCCCTTAAGAACAGCGATCTCCTCCACCCCCTGCATAATGGCTGTACCTAGACCTTTTACGTGTGGATCCTGAGCTGAGGCCAAACGGTGAATGCCCACATATTCGCCATCACTAAGCCATTTGCCATCGATAGCATTGTAAGCAGGTTCGATATCGAAAATTATAGCGACATAACCGATAATTTTACCATCAGCCTCCACCACATGCCCATATCCTTTATCGATATCCGACTGTACTACATCTTCATTCGGATAACCATCTTGCCACTGCCTGCTGCCCTGCTCCTTGCGCAGTGCTATTGCCTGTTGTATAATTTCCCAAATCCTTCCTTTATCTGCCTGTTCCGCTTTCCGTATCTGAAACTTATTCATAATGCCTTAATTTGATCAGTAAAACTACATAATTTACTTTAACTGTAAAAGACAGACAAACCAGCCTCTTCTTTCCGATTTACTCCAATCTTTATTGCAAATCTCTTCTCAGGGCATAGTATTTGCTAGTTATACATTGCTATTATTCATTTAATAGCCTATCTGGAATTATTCGTTTATGAAAAAAATACAAACTTAAAATAATAGTCTTCATGATCTTCAAAATACTATCAAAATAACTAAGTTTGTAAGCAGTATAATTGTGAACTTTTCAATGTCAAACAAAGGAAATACATTTAGGCAGGCAGGAAATTCAGTTTCTGGCAAGCGTGCCCCATCAAAAGAATCGGCAACATTTAAAAAAGAAAAAAGTCAAAAAACCAACTTCCCCGGAGAGTATTCAGATGCACAGCAAAAGACTGTCAAAATTCTAGGGATTTTATTGATTGTACTTTCGTTGGCCTTTGCCACTGCTTTTGTTTCCTATCTTTTCACATGGGAAGATGACCAAAGTTATATCGCCAAAACAAATGGCGGCTGGGGAACCCTTTTTAGCTCTTCCGAAGAAATTCACGATGAGACTGTCGAACTACCTGTCGTTGACAATAAATTAGGAAAATTTGGTGCATTACTGGCCAACCAATTTATGTATGAATGGTTTGGAGTTGCCGCTTTCCTCTTTATCCCGGTATTGTTCATTTTGGGCTATCGGCTATTATTCAAAAAATCACTGCTCCCATTATACCGCACGGTAGTTTACTCTTTTGTAGCTATTGTTTTTATTTCAGTCACATTGGGATTCCTGCATGGTTTTATGGCGGATGCACCGCACATGCTGGAAGGTAAATTTGGTTTTTGGACCAATAAATTACTGGAGGCACAAGTTGGGGTTGTCGGCGTTGGTTGTATTTTAGCCTTTGCATACCTGACAACATTGATATTACTGTACAACTTAGATTTTAAATTTGTATTGTTTAACAATCGAAAATCCAAATCTTTATCGGAGGATCTGGAAGATGAAGACGACGAAGCTTCCTACTCAGCAAATAGTTTGAGGACTAAGGTTCACGTAGAGGACGATTCCATTCAATCCGTTAGGGAATCTTTCCAACGACCAACCTCCATAAATGAAAGGTTTCAATCCAGTCGGGAAAAAGATTTACAGCAAGAACTTGAACGTCCTTCATTTACACATCATCCCATACCGGAGGTACATATCGATCCAAAGGACAAGGTTGTGCTCACCTTCGATGATAGCCCCTTAGAGCATACGGAAAGTACGCCCTCAATTAGTTTTACTATTGATCAACCGGATGAAGATGAATCAGAACAAATGCGTCCAAGCATACAGGAAAACCAAAGTCCAACCATCACAATTGCTCCACAAGCGGAGCCAGAACCTCCACTTGAAGTTGCTGTAATCCCAGGATTGGTTGTCGAAGACATCAAAGAGGAAAAAGAAATAACAGCAAGTGATCTCGTTGCCCAGTTTGGTCAATATGATCCTAAATTAGACTTATCGGGCTATCAACATCCCACGCTCGACCTATTACGAGATTATGGAAGTGGTAAAATTACCATCAATCAGCATGAACTTGAAGCAAACAAGAACAAAATTGTTGATACACTTCGGAATTATAGCATTGAGATTGAAAGTATAAAAGCAACAATCGGTCCTACGGTAACCCTATATGAGATTATACCGAAACCCGGCGTACGGATATCAAAAATCAAAAATCTGGAAGACGACATTGCCTTAAGTCTCGCGGCACTCGGAATCCGGATTATCGCACCAATGCCGGGTAAAGGAACTATCGGTATTGAAGTACCGAACTCAAGTCCAGAAATGGTATCCATGCGATCTGTTCTGGCCACCGAAAAGTTCCAAAAAACAGATATGGATCTACCCATCGCATTGGGAAAAACCATTTCTAATGAAGTTTATATCGCTGATTTGGCGAAGATGCCCCACCTTCTGGTTGCGGGTGCCACAGGTCAGGGTAAATCCGTTGGTATCAATGCGATTTTAACATCCTTATTATATAAAAAGCACCCTGCAGAGCTCAAATTTGTGCTTGTCGATCCTAAAAAAGTTGAACTTTCCCTATTCAAAAAGGTTGAACGTCATTTCTTGGCCAAATTACCCGACGAAGAAGAAGCAATCATTACCGACACGAAAAAGGTAATCAATACCTTAAACTCACTTTGTATAGAGATGGATCAGCGTTATGACCTGTTAAAAAATGCACAGGTTCGTAATTTAAAGGAATATAATGCAAAATTTATCAATCGCAGATTAAACCCTGAGGAGGGTCATCGATTCTTACCATATATCGTTCTTATTGTTGATGAGTTTGCCGATTTGATGATGACTGCCGGAAAAGAAGTAGAAACCCCCATTGCGCGGTTGGCCCAACTGGCCCGTGCTGTAGGAATTCACCTGGTCATTGCGACCCAACGTCCTTCAGTCAATATCATTACAGGTACAATCAAAGCCAACTTCCCGGCACGTCTTGCCTTCCGTGTGTTATCAAAGGTAGATTCGCGAACAATCTTAGATACAGGCGGAGCAGATCAGTTAATTGGTCGCGGGGATATGCTTCTGGCTACTGGAAGTGATTTGATACGTATTCAGTGTGCATTTGTCGATACACCGGAAGTTGAACAGATCTCCGATTATATCGGAGCACAACGTGGTTATCCATCGGCATTTATGCTTCCAGAATATGTAGATGAAAACGGAGAGGGTTCAGGTAGCGTAGATTTTGATCCAAAAGATCGCGATCAATTGTTTGAAGACGCTGCTCGTTTGATTGTTATGCATCAACAAGGTTCTACATCTTTAATCCAGCGTAAATTGAAACTGGGTTATAATAGAGCTGGACGAATCATCGATCAATTGGAAGCCGCCGGAATTGTCGGCCCATTTGAAGGGAGTAAAGCACGTGAAGTACTTTATCCAGATGAATATTCATTAGAACAGTATTTGGAGACGCTAAGAAACAATTAACATGAAAAAACAAATCGGATTCGTGCTCAGTTTTTTGCTACTTATAGCAAGTCAATACAGCTATGCACAAAATAACGCAAAGGCGTTACTTAACAAAGTCAGTCAAAAATATAATGGATACAAGACCATACAGGCTGGCTTCTCTTTAGACATCAGACAAGCAAACGGAAGTTCACACAGTGATGCAGGCACTTTATATCTTGACAAGGCAAATAACAAATACCATGTCAATACTAAAAATCAAATTCTAATCTCAGATTCCCAAACACAATGGAATATCATGAAAGCAGAGAAAGAAGTGGAGATATCGGAGGCGAGCAACTCAACAAATGAGATCAACCCAACCAATATTTTTACATTCTATACCTCAGGCTTTAACTATACTTTAGCTAATACAGAAAAAGTAAAAGGAATAAGCTTGAGTGTTGTGGAACTGAAGCCTATTGATAGTAAAAAAAACTATTCCAAAATCAAATTACGGATCAATAAAGCGAATAATTTGATCTACGATACAACTATTTTTGATAAGAGTGGCAATCGGTATACCTACACGTTGAACTCACAGGAGGGAAACAAGGCCATTGCATCCAGCTTTTTTACTTTTAATAAAAGCCATTACAGTGGATTTGACATTGTCGACCTAAGATAAGGATAAAGTCTGCCGTAGGATGGATCAACTCTCCGGTCAAATAAGACTAACAAAAAAAGGATTTCTCAATGGGAAATCCTTTTTTTTGTTTTTTGTCTAGAACATATTGGGTTCTCTATCCAACGTTTCGGTTTCTTTGTCCGCATAACGTGAATACCCATGTTTCTGCGGATGTTCAATAATTTCCTTCATGGATACCAATTTATACACATAAGATCCAGTCTCATTGTTCAATTTCAAAGCAAAGTAATCATCCTTCTTTTGCCTTCTCATCGAACCTTTTAAACTACCGTCACCGACATTGTAAGCCGCTGCCACCAAAGTCCAGTTACCGAATTGAGCGTAAAGATATTTTAAGTAACGTGCTGCTGCATGTGTGGATTTCACAAGATCTTTTCGATCATCCACTGCACCATTGACCCGCAGGCCATATAAGCGCGCCGTTGCTGGCATAAATTGCCAATAACCACCAGCCCCTTTCGATGAAACGACAGCCTTACTTAGGCCACTTTCAACCAATGGGATGTACTTAAAATCTTCTGGAATGCCATGTGATTTCAGGATCTTAGCAATTTTAGGCAAATAGATTTCTGCCTTTTTGTGCATACCGTAGGACCCTGTTTTTTTAAATGAAAATCTACTGAAGAACTTGCGTAATTTGCTTTCCACTAATGGACGATCCATCGGTAATGAATCTTCGGCAAACGTCAATGAACTCAGGTAAGATTCAAAAGAATTGTTTTTCTCTTTTTTCTCTTCGTCGCCTCCAAGATGAGCTGGAGTATCGACTAACTTCGTTGCAACGATCTTATCGCCGCCAGAAGTGTTGTTGTGTGGGGTTGAGTATAATTTTGACAGCAATAATGCAAACAAAATCAAACTACTACATAATACTTTCTTTCTTATCATTCACTCCCTTAATGCTATCCTATCCACGAATCAAATCGATCAAAAAATAGCTTGGTCCAAATTCAAGGGTACAAAGGTAAAGAGTATTTATTTAAAAAACAAATAGTTACGTTTTGACTATTTTAAAGAGTATTTTTTCGCGTCCAAATCACCTGAATGCAAGAAAAGACAAAAAGATAAGGATTTTTTCGCAAAACCCAAAATTATACCTAACTTTGCAGTTCACATTTTAGCAAAACACAATGCCATTCAGCAATAAAAGGAACAGTCGTGATGACAACTCCAGAAAGTCACGGGGCAACTCAGATAGCTTCAAATCTAGAGGCGACAAAAACAATAGTTTCGGTAAAAAATCGTCCTTTGGTTCAAAGGATCAATCTGAAAGAGGTTCTTTCAGAAAAGATGATAACCGTGAAAACAGATCATTCGGATCTAATAAATACGCAGACAAACCTTCCTATAGAGGAGAAAGTAATTCCTTCCGTTCAAAAGATAATTCAGACAAACCTTTCAGCAAAGGAGCCCGCTCATTTGATAAAAATGATTCGTCAAGATCTTTCGACAAAAGAGATTCCTTCAACAAATTTGATAAATCTGAACGTTCTTTTGACAAGAAAGACAATTTCAAACGCTCCGACAGAAATGATTCATCAAGATCATTTGACAGAAGAGAGGGTTCATTTGATAAAAGAGATAGCTTCAAGCGTTCCGATAGAAATGATTCTTCGAGATCTTTCGACAGAAAAGAAGGTTCATTTGATAAAAGAGATAGTTTCAAACGTGCTGACAGAAATGATTCATCAAGATCTTTCGACAGAAAAGAAGGTTCATTTGATAAAAGAGATAGTTTAAAACGCTCTGACAGAAATGATTCATCAAGATCTTTCGACAGAAAAGAAGGTTCATTTGATAAAAGAGATAGTTTCAAACGCTCCGACAAAAATGATTCATCAAGATCTTTTGACAGAAAAGAAGGCTCTTTTGAGAAAAGAGATTCATTCAAGCGTTTCGATAAGGATGACCGTTCATCAAACAATCGCAGCAGAAGCTTTGATAAACCATCTAACAGAAAATTCGATGGGGATAGAAGCAGAAACTTTGATGAAAACAAAAATTTCGACGAGAAACAATATATTAAACGTCCAAAAAAGAAAGCCGAAACTTCAACAGAAGATGATGGCTTGATTCGCTTAAACCGTTATATCGCCAATGCCGGTATCTGTTCGAGACGTAAAGCGGACGAATTGATCGCTGCAGGAGTAATTTGGGTAAACGGTGAACCGGTTTCTGAATTAGGGACTAAAGTTGATCCAGCAACGGACGAAATCCGTTACAACAACGAACGTTTAAAACGTGAGAAAATGGTTTATGTTTTACTCAATAAACCGAAAGATTATATTACCACTACGGATGATCCCCAAGAGCGTCATACAGTAATGGAACTTGTCTCTAAAGCTACTAAAGAACGAATTTATCCAGTTGGTCGTCTCGATAGAAATACAACCGGACTCCTTTTGATGACAAACGATGGTAACCTTGCTGAGAAACTCTCCCATCCACGTAACAGCATCAGCAAAATATACAATGTAGAGCTTAACAAAAGCCTTACTCAAGGAGATTTTAACAAAATTAATTTTGGTATTGAATTGGAAGATGGTGTTATCAAACCTGATGATTTAAGCTATGTACAAGGAGGTTCCAAAAGAGAAATAGGTATTCAGATCCACTCCGGTAAAAATCGTATTGTACGCCGTATTTTTGAATCTCTTGGTTATGAAATTGTGAAGTTGGATCGTGTGGTTTATGCTAACCTGACGAAAAAAGATTTACCACGCGGACGCTGGAGATATTTAGAAGAAAGAGAGATTGTTCAATTGAAACACTTGATCTAATCAAATCTCATTTGAAAAATAAAATAAAGGACGGTCATTCAGTTAACCGTCCTTTATTTTTTATATTTGCACCTGATAAAAAGAGAGTACAAAAAATTAAAAGAATATGACTGATCCAAAAACACTTTCATCCGTAGCGGAATTCCATAAAACATTCCAACATCCGATCTTGGATACACCAACGATTCCTTCTGAACAAAGATGTGCCCTGCGGGTTTCTTTGATAGCTGAGGAATTAAAAGAACTAGAGGAAGCTATCCAGGATAAAGATCTTGTGGAAATTGCCGACGCCTTATGTGACATTCAGTACGTCCTCGCTGGAGCTGTTCTTGAATTTGGTTTAAAAGATAAATTTTCAGCGCTTTTTGATGAAGTACAACGCTCCAATATGAGTAAAGCATGTAAAGACGAAGCAGAAGCTATCGCTACGCAAGCGCATTACAAACTTAAAGGAGTAGAATCACACTACAAAGAAGTTGACGGAAAATTTTTAGTCTTTAGAACAGCTGACAATAAAACACTCAAGTCGATTAATTATTCTCCAGCAGATCTAAAGACCATTGTCGAAGGATAATTTGACCTACAGTACAACATAAAATAAATACGGCTTCCAAAAGGAAGCCGTATTTATTTATACTATATCAATTCTATTAGTCTTATAGAATTGTAGAAATGAACAATCTTTTTCAATCTGAAGTCCTATTCATAAAGTTAACAGAGACTACCCTGCAGGACTTTCCGAGCTTCCAGACCTTTATCAATATAAGTCTGAATACCCGATTTGGGTAATCCCCAATTTGGCGCTATCAATAGCTCTTTGTCTGCGATACCAAAAACGCGTTGGATAATCAAATCAGAACGCAAACGTGGAATAAATTTTGAAAGGAAGTCTGTATAACCTTCTATAGAGAACAATTCAAAAGGTTCACGCTTATATTTTACGCCCATAATTGAACCTTCGACAATATGTAAATGATGCAGTTTCACGAACTTAATTTGTGGAAACCGATTAATCTCATCAGCGTATTTTAACATCATCTCCTCCGTCTCCCATGGAAATCCGAAAATAGTATGCACACAAAGCTCCAAAGGTGTATCCTTTAACATATCCATAGCCTTAATGAATTCATCGTGTGAGCAACCTCTGTTGATCCTTTCCAAGGTGTCATTATAAATCGATTCCATCCCCATTTCCAAATCTACATCATAACGATCGGTATAAGATTCCAACAAAGTAATTTTTTCAAAGTCCAAACAATCTGGACGTGTACCCACAGAAAGACCTAGTGTATTGTCGGGATCTACGCTTAAAGCCTCATCGTACATCATTTTCAGCAGATGTGTTGGTGCGTACGTATTGGTATTGGGTTGGAAATAAATAATAAATTTTTCTGCGCCATAGCTGTTACGAGCGCGTTCAATTCCTGACTCCACCTGCTCACGTATAGAAGGAATTTTTCGCGCAGTATCGGGCGTAAAAGAATCTACATTACAGTAAGTACACCCACCATAGCCTTTGCTGCCATCCCTATTTGGACAAGTAAAATTGCCATCGACAATCACTTTAAATACTTTCTGTCCGTTATATTTTTGCTTTAAATAAGCGCCGTAATGATTATACGGCTTAATTCCGTTATCCAATAATGTACCCATTGCGCCGCAAAGTTACTCAATAAAAACCACAAATAGATTATTACTCAGGAACAAAGCACTATACCATCGTCCATTCTTCTGTCATTTTCGTCTTGGCGGCGCCACTATATCAATCTTTGGGAAATATATAAAAAACATAATAGTACAGTACTTTAGATCAGTATCCGGCAGAACCGTATTTTATAGTACAAGTTCGAAGACTTATCCCTGTGTGGCTTTGTGGCGGCGCCATTGATCTTTAGAATCTTCTGGAAAGGAGATATGACCTAAA
>NZ_DLJD01000001.1:0-6786 GCF_002484085.1 Sphingobacterium sp. UBA7625 | reverse complement strand
GTCAACATCCCCGGAATATGCAGTTGACCGGATCAAGAGTATTTTTAAAATTGGTTTCCCTTGCTTTTTGTAATTTGCCAAGTCGATTAGAATTTTTAATTCTTGTTCTCCACTTTTGTTAATCCCAATGTCAATGAAATTTGGAATTGTATTTCCGAAGAATTCAAGACCTCTAAAAACCGGATAATCATTTATTGATATTTCTGTTGGATAATAAAAAGTTGGTTGAATACCATAGTTACTCTTATCCGCATTGTATTTTAGTTTATCCAAAAGTTCTGTCTTATTTTCCTGGCCTTTGCAAGAAATAAAAGTCAATAAAACTATTATAAATAAATAATATTTTTTCACAAGTCAATTTTTTAGATAACGTTTTGAGTATTGCCGAAGGTGGGGATTCCGAAACCGAACCTTTCAACTAAAATACAAATTTCTATCGGAGTACAAAATGTAGATCATAAAATGCAGAGAACAGAAATCTTAACTCAAAATCAGGTCATCGGATTAATAGAATTTATTATTTCAGATTCTAAAAATGAACTTTATGAATCTTATTCCGATATGGAAAAAGAAATTATTAGATTTAGTAATTCAACAGAATTTTATGATTATCTTTTAAAAGGAATTTTAAATAATGTAAGAAATTTCACATTTGGAATTTATAATCCAGCATCAAAAGGTAAATTTAATATTTCAAAAATAGAATTAAATCCTAAATATTGTAAGGGAAATACTTATCGCTATAGAATTGATGGCTGGGCTATAATCTTCATAGATTTGAAATTAGTAACAAACTCAAATGATGTTGAATGCCGTGTATCTGTAAATTCTAAAAAAAGAGCTGAAAATTGGTTACATACAAATCCTGAATTATGGGATTGGAAGAATGTTGAAAGCATTACTCGAAAAATAATAAATAAATTAAAAAACTACACACAATCATCATCTGTCTCGTGATGACTTCAACAAACGCTTAATGTACGGACCAAAAGTGTCTTAGACCACGAAGTCCAATTTGCAAATAAGCTTATTCCGACGTCGCGAGCATCTCTAAACCAAACAGTTCTAGGCGAAAAAAATACTTGTTAATTTTTCGGTTGTAGATCGATTATAACACCGGTAAATTTGTTCTATAATCATAGGTAATTGTATGGAATTAAGTTTTGAGCAAATGTATCAGGCAATACTAGACAGAGATATCAAGTATGAAGGTGTGTTTTTTACTGCTGTGAGGACAACAGGTATTTTTTGTCGGCCTTCTTGTACCGCAAGGAAACCAAAACCTGACAATATCAAATTCTTTAAATCGACTAAGGAATGTATCCTTCGCGGCTACCGCGCATGTAAGGTATGTCATCCACTTGAAATGTTGAGCGAGACGCCTTCCTATATCAAAAAGATTATCACCGAGTTATCCGCGGATCCAAGCTTAAAATTTAAGGACTACGATTTACGTCAGCGTGGTGTCGAGCCCCATCAGTTAAGACGATGGTTTTTGAAAAATCACGGCATCACATTTCACGCTTATCAGCGAATGTTCCGGATAAATTCAGCATTTAAAAAGATCCAAAACGGTGAATCTGTAACAGACGTCGCTTTTAATTCAGGATACGAATCACTTAGCGGTTTTGGGGATTCTTTCAAGCATATTTTTGGAGTTTCTCCTAAAAATAGCAAGAAACAAAACATAATTGATCTAAAAAGAATAGAAACTCCCTTGGGTACGATGTATACCTGTGCTGTAGCCGAGGGTGTATGTTTACTTGAGTTTACAGATCGAAAAATGTTGGAAACAGAGCTTAAACATTTAGCGAAAACGTTGAACGCGACGATTGTCCAGGGGGACAATCCCCATTTTACTTTGTTGGAAAGGGAACTTAAAGAGTACTTTGAAGGAAATCGCAAAGAATTTACAGTACCGCTATATAGCCCAGGAACAGACTTTCAAAACAGGGTATGGGAAGCGCTTAAAAATATTCCCTATGGCGAAACCAAAACCTACAAGCAACAGGCAATTGCCATAGGCAGCGCAGATTCGGTACGGGCGGTCGCAAACGCGAACGGATTGAATAAAATTTCGATCTTAATACCCTGCCATCGTGTTGTTGGAACAGACGGAAGCCTGACTGGATATGGAGGCGGTATCTGGCGTAAAAAATGGCTTTTGGAATTGGAGAGCAAAAAATCCTAGGCACTCCATTTATCGATCTACAATACTAATCCTTTAATCTTATGAAAACTGTTAACAAATGGTTTGCACTTTGCGTAGTGCTTACTGCACCCTTGCTATACGTAATTGATATCTTTATTATCAATATCGCAATTCCGACCATCAAGACAAGTCTAAACGCTTCTGATGGTGAAATACAATTAGTAATAGCCTCATATTTGTTAGGAAGTGCCTGCTTTTTGATAACGGGAGGACGAGCCGGCGACTTTCTAGGTAAAAAGAGGGTTTTCTTATGGGAAATGCTGGCATTCACAATCACATCTTGCATTTGCGGATTATGCCAAAATGCGACACAATTAAATATTTCACGTTTTTTTCAAGGCGTTAGTTCCGCATTTATGGTAACTCAGTCTATTTCATTAATTCAAGTTTTGTTCACAGATAGTAAGGAAAGAGCAGTTGCAATTGGGTGGTATGGTATAACATTAAGCATAGCTGCCATTATTGGACAAGTTTTAGGGGGATATTTAGCAGAGACAAATTTCGTAATCGAAGGCTGGCGATTAATATTTTTCATTAATTTCCCTGTTGGCATATTGTCTTTACTAGCAATACATTTTTATCTGGCCGAGACACCACTATTGAAAAAAGTGAAGTTTGATTACAAAGGAGCTTTGTATCTGACAATCGGATTGGCTTGTATCATCTATGCTTTGACTGAAGGCAGAGAGAATGGATTTCCTTGGTGGTTCTATACGTTAATTCTATTGTCCATCATATTTCTGGCTAGCTTTATTGTCATTCAACAAAGAAAACTTGCACGCAAACAAGATCCTTTGATTGATATCTCATTATTCAAATTAAAAGATTTTAAGGTAGGATTATATGCCGTACTGTTTCATTTTATGCTTCATACTGCTTATTTATTGATTGTTGCTGTTTATTTACAAAGTGGATTGGGTATATCAGCTTTAGCCTGCGGTATGTATTTTGTTCCCCATGCTCTTCTATTTATGATTTCATCAGTCTTTGCGGGAAAACTCCTACCTCGATATGGTAAACGTGTTCTTCAGTTAGGACTGTCTATCATCTTAGTATCATTTATTTTACAAATAATATTCTTTTCGCACAGGGACCTTCCATTCATTTCTATGCTCTTGATAGGAGTGTATGGATTAGGCAACGGTTTAGTTCTTCCATTTCTATTGAATGTTGTTTTGGATAATATTGAGGAAAAAGATGCAGGTGCTGCTTCTGGAATATTTTCTACATTTCAGCAGACAGCTTCCGCATTAGGAATAAGTATCATCGGTGGAATTTTTTACTCGATTCTGGAACATGAATATTTCAGGAATGATTATCTTTTTGCTCTGCAAGTAGGGTTGTCGGTAGGCATTTTTTTTCTGATCATGGTGTGGTGGATGTTATCAAAATTACCTTATTCTTTTAAATCTGAAAAAGCATCCTTACATAAATTAGAATAAAACCATCGAAGTAGCTCAAAGCACATGTAGATTTTAGCGCAATGTGAATTGTAAAGCGGTATCCGATAAAGGAAATACGGCTGAAAGAAGCATATATATGCACTTCATAAAATTTGTAAAGTGTTAACCCAAAAATAAGCTGTTGTTAAGCTTATATTGTTAATACTACCTTTATCCTGAGCTAATATTAGCTTCTTTATTTTGGCGCAAATTCAAGATAATGATACCTATTAAGCTACCTCAATTTAAGAAAACAGCCCAGGTTACCTTAGCATTGGCATTACTAAATGCAGCAAGTGTTGACATGGTTTGGGCAAATCTAACACATGAAATTACTAACTTTGAAATGGCTGATCAGTCTCTCATTAAGGGGATTGTCAGAGACCAGGATGGCAAGGCCATAGACGGTGGTACCATCATTAACGAAACAAGCAAACAAAGTACCCGTACCGATTTTAATGGTCAATTTAACCTGAAAGGAAAGACTGGGGATCAAATCCGTATTTCTTCGCTAGGCTATAAAACGGTCACAATAACGGCGACAGACAACCAGCTTGAAGTTGTTTTGGAGAAAGATAACTCACAGTTGGACGAGGTTGTTGTAACCGCAATTGGGATTAAGCAACAGAAAAAGCAGATCGGTTATGCTACGCAGGAAGTTAAACTGGATGTGCTCAAGGAGTCTAAAACAATGAACATCGGTACGGCTTTAACAGGGCAGGTATCTGGGTTAATTGTAAATAATCCAACAGGTATTTTCCAAGCACCATCTTTTCAATTACGTGGGAAAACGCCTTTAATTGTTGTTGATGGTATTCCTGTAGAATCTGATTTTTACGATATGTCAAGCCAAAATATCGAGAACATCAACGTTTTGAAAGGAACGGCAGCTTCATCTTTGTATGGATCACGCGGTAAAAATGNNAGTTTTGGGATGGTGCTGATGGGGGAATCTCTGATGGCGATATGACCTGGGGCCCGAAACTGAATTCTGGCATAAAGGTGGCTCAATGGAATAGCCCTATTCGTGATAAACAAACTGGCGAGGTGATTCCTTGGTGGGGAGATGTCAGCGGAACAAAGTATAACGATAAGTCGCGTTATGAAAGGGTACCGATTGACTGGGTGGCACACAACAATTTGGAGGACTTTCTCGGTACAGGATTAATCACGGAGAACAATGCAACACTGTCTTACCGATCAGAAAAAGTCAGCATATTTGGAACTGGAAAGTATGCTTACCAAAAAGGCCAGGTACCGAACACCAAGCTCTCTACAGGTGGATTGAACCTAAACACTTCGTATCGATTTACGCCCGAAGTACAATTGGATCTTAACCTCTCCTATAATAAAGTAAAGTCTCCAAACTATCCAAGATATGGATATGGGCCCAAAAATCACATGTATACGATTTTACTATGGATGGGGAATGATGTAAATGGACAGGAACTAAAGAATCATCTCTATATTGCAGGGCAGGAAGGCTATCGTCAGGCGAACTATAATTATGCATGGTACAATAACCCTTATTTTGCCGCCAATGAATTAAATCAAGTATATGATCAGGATATTTTGCATGGACAGACTGCCCTGACTTGGCGTATTTCTCCTGAATTTACGATAAAGGGCCGTGCTGCTGCTAGACAGAAGAATCTGTTCCAAGATATGCAGAGCCCCAAATCGTATATGAACTATGGCGATTCCCGAAATGGTGATTATAAAAATTGGGACAGTAAACAGCTTAATTTTGATGCGGATGTGTTAGCCACCTATATTAAAGAGTTGTCTGATGATTTTGGATTAACTGTCAACGCAGGTTCCTCTACCTTCAAACGCGATTATCGGGAACTTTATCAAACGACAGATGGTTTGGTGGTTCCTTTTGTCTACAATTTGGGAAACACGCAAGGACCCGTAAAGGCTACCAATACAACCACTGAGAAAATAATCCGAAGTGCCTATGCATCTGTAAACTTAAACGTATTTAAGTCCACATACTTGAATTTCTCAGGCAGAAACGACTGGTCATCGGCACTTTCAAAAGCAAATCAATCTTTTTTCTACCCATCTGTCTCGTTGAGTAGTGTGATTTCCGATTATTTTAAACTACCCCAGCAAATAGACTTTGTTAAGCTGTATAGCTCATGGGCATCCGTATCTTCTGATTTGGATCCTTATAGCATTGCTGCCACCTATAAGAAAGATGTCACTTATGGTTCGACGCCGTCTGTGACTTATCCCGCAGGAATTATAAATCCTGATATCCTTCCGCAGCAATCAATCTCATTGGAAGTGGGAGCTTCAATGGCCTTGTTTAGAAATAGAATTTCGGCAGATGTCACCTACTATAATGTTGTCGACAAAAATCAGATTATAGACTTAAGTGTTTCTGGGGCCTCAGCATTCACATCGCGCAAAGTCAATGGAAATAAATACCGTACCAAAGGTCTGGAAGTTTCTTTAACGGGAAATATCATTAAAAGTGACAAATTTGCCTGGACCTCGACCGTAAATTGGTCGCGTGCGGTACAGCGTCTGGAAGAAATTTATAATAACCAGGCTAAATACGGAAACTTAAAAAAAGGAGATCGTGCGGACAGTTATTACGGAACGGTCTGGGAGAAATCCGCTGATGGTGAGGTTATCCTAAATCCGAATACCGGGATGCCAACTAAGAATCCTTTCCCACAATATCTGGGCTATTTCCAGCCGGATTGGCAATTTGGTTTTGCAAACCNNTAGAAAAAATGTGGTGGGGTGGTAAACATCCATCATCTGTTTTGTATCGCCAGGAACAGTACGACGCTGGAAAACCTGTGTTTGTACCTGATGGCGTGATTGTAACAGGTGGAGAGCTGACTCGCGATGTGAACGGCAATATTACTTCGGATACACGTACCTATACCGATAATACCAAGGCCGTTGATTGGCAGGCATGGAGCCAGAATTATCCGTATCAGGCGCGTGTGACGGAAGCCGAAAGTAAACTTTTTGCCAATGTCTTTGATCGTTCATTTGTGAAATTGCGTCGGCTTTCGGTAAGCTATGACGTCAATAAGGTATTTAAACTAAAGCAGCTTACTGCTTTAAATGCATCGCTATTCGGATACAATTTAGCCATGTGGAAGAAAG
>NZ_DLJD01000033.1:0-33686 GCF_002484085.1 Sphingobacterium sp. UBA7625 | reverse complement strand
TGTTCAAGTAGTTGTCAAAACGCGAATCATTCCAGTATGCGAACCAGTTGAAACGACGTACTTTGAACGGACAGTTGTTTGCACAGTAACGCGTTCCGAAACAACGGTTGTAAGCCATATGGTTCAGACCTTCTGAAGAGTGTACTGTTGCCAATACCGGACAAACTGTTTCACAAGGTGCGTGACCACAGTGCTGACACAACATCGGTTGGTGAACAACAGTGATATCTTCGAAATCCAATTCAGCCGAAGCTTTCGCAATTTCTTTCTCTTTTGTAAGATCTTTTTCTTTGCCTTCGATTGTATAGTAACGGTCAATACGTAACCAGTGCATCTCACGACGACGACGAACCTCATCACGACCTACAACAGGGATGTTATTCTCCACATTACAAGCTACGATACAAGCACCACAACCTGTACATGCGTTCAAGTCGATCGCCATCACCCATTTGTGCCCCGGTTGCTCGTATTTGTTCCACAAATCGTACGTTTTGTGATTATCTGTAAAGCGTCCCGCCTCAGAGTTAGGATCTTTCAAGTATTTCGCAAACGTAGTCTCACGAATCACGTTACGACCTTCGATCGTGTGGTGTGTTTGTGTTTGTGCCAATTGGTAAGTTCCAGAAGCTTTCGCTACAGTTGCTTTTGCAACACCTTGAACAGTACCGTTGATAATAGAAGCAAACGGGAATGCGTTTTTACCGACTTCATTACCTGCTTTACCAACTTTCGTGCGGCCATAACCTACAGCAACTGAAACGGTTCCTTGTGCTTGACCTGGTTGTTGTACAACAGGCAATTCCAATTCAACACCATTTGCTTTTACAGTTACTTTACCATCTTCACCCAAGCCTAGTTTTTCAGCATCTTTAGGATTTAGGGCAGCGTAGTTGTCCCAAGTTACCTTAGATACTGGATCAGGCAATTCCTGTAAGTAAGCATTGTTTGCGTAACGACCATCGCGAAGAGCAGAAGGCTCGTAAAGTTTCAATTCAAACTCGCCAGTGATTGCTTTGCTCGAAGCTTCGATAGCAGAAGCCGCAGCAGCAGCATTTCCTGTAAAAGCAGGAGCAGTCGCAGCTTTAGCACCTTTATATTCAAAACCAGTTTGCAATACAGCATCCCAGTTTTTCGTAGAACCAGCTAAGATTTGTGTAGACCACAAGTTCTTAACAAAGTTGTACATATCTGTTGTGTTTCCTGCCCAAGTCAACAAGCTTTGCTCAACTTGACGTGTTTGGAAGACAGGATTGATTGTTGGTTGAACGATTGAGTACAAACCTTCCTTCGGATTTGCGTCACCCCAAGACTCTAAGAAAGTACTTGCAGGCGCGATCGCTGTCAACTCCGATGCTGTTTCATCAGCACGTTGCGAGAAAGAGAGCGTGAAAGGAATTTGTTTCAATGCAGCTTTTACATCATCCGCTTTGAAGTAGTCATATAAAGGGTTACTGTTCAAGAAGAACGCTACCCCCACTTGACCGCCTTTTGCAGCAGCTAAGAAAGCTTGGAAAGACGAATCCGAACCTTGGTATTGTTTAGAATAATTATCTAAATCAATGATTGTACCGTAAGCGCCCAATGCGACGTTGATTGCATTGACCAATACCTGAACATTCACATCGTTTGAACCGGCAACAACTACAGCAGCACCTTTGCTGTTCAGCAATTCTTTTGCTGCCAGCGCCACACCTTTTTGTGCTTTTTTGTTTGCAGTCGCGCCAGCCAGTGATTGACCAGTGATTGCATTATACAAAGCGATCAATGTAGCACCTTCTTCTGAAGGTTTGATAGCGATACGCGCATCCGCATTTGTACCCGTCATCGAAAGACCGGATTCAAATTGTACGTGACGTGACATTTTGCCATTTTTCAATGATTTGTAGTCACGGTTTTTAGCGTATTGTTGTGTATGTTCTTCACCTGCCAACCAAGTTCCTAAGAAATCAGCGGCAACTGAAACAATGATATTTGCTTTATCAAAATTGTATGAAGGAACTACAGCTTTACCAAAAGAAGCTTTATTTGCTTCAATAATACCACTGTAAGACACAGCATCGTATTGTACGTGGTTAACTGTAGGAAATTTCGTTGCGAAAGCAGCGATAGCTGCCAAGGTTGAAGGACTGTTTACTGTATTCGAAACGATCGTAATTTGTTTACCAGAAGATGCGGCTGCAGTTAATGCTTTAACAACTTCCCCATCCAATTTAGACCACTCTACATCTTGACCTTTCAATTGCGCCTGTTTCAATTTAGACTCATCGTATAAATCCAATACAGAAGCAGCAGTAGTTGAATCCAAACCTTGGTTCAAACCAATTGCATTCGGGTTAGGCTCAACGTTAATCGGACGACCTTCACGCGTTTTAACCAAGATACTCTGACCATTGAATGTCGAAGCATAGTAGTTAGGTATACCTGGAGTTATTTCTTCAGGTTTAATCAAATAAGGAACTGCCTTATGCACAGGAGTACGGTTACAAGCCGCTAAAGAAACAGCACCCAAACCAAAACCTAATGCTTTCAAGAAGTCACGGCGAGGAGTTTTAGTACTCAAGCCAGCTTCGTTTAATACATCTTCTACAGGAATAGATTCGGCAAACTCACCCTTGCTTCCCTCAACGAAAGCAGGAGTTTGATTTAACTCTTCCAAACCTTTCCAATATTTTTTATTGCTATCCATTTAAGCTGTATATAAGATTGCGTATTTCAAATAATTATTAATAGTGACATTTACCACACTCAAGACCACCGATCATGGCTGCAGTCATTTTCTCACCTTTCTTAATTCTTTCGTGTGCCTTAATCAGATCTTCATAATATTTATTATCCGATTTGATATCTGTCTTTTTGTGACAGTCCACACACCATTTCATTGTCAATGGAGAGTATTGATATACTTCTTCCATATTTTGGATCGGTCCGTGACAAGTCTGACACTCTACTCCTGCTACCACAACGTGTTGTGAGTGATTGAAGTAAGCGAAATCAGGCAAGTTATGGATACGAACCCATTGAATTGGTTTTGGATTATTTCCATAAGTACGTGTCTCAGGATTCCAATCTAACGCACGGTAAATCTTCGCGATTTCTGGTGAGATCTCACCATCATAATGCTCAGAAGCAGTGATTGTATTGTGACAGTTCATACATACGTTAGCCGATGGTATAGATGCATTTTTAGATTTAAATGCACCACCGTGACAGTATTGACACTCAATTTTATTTACACCAGCGTGGATTTGGTGTGAGAACTTAATAGGTTGAACAGGTTTGTAACCTTCGTGAACACCAACGTTCCACATCGTTTTCCAACCACCTACTGCCAACAGAGCAACAAGCATCAACACGGTGAATCCAACCAATTTTTTGTTTTTAACGAATGCTTTCGCAAACTTCACAAAACGTTGATTGTCTTCTGGTTCTTGTTGTGCTGCAATCGCTTCCTGATTCTTAGCAATAACATTTTCTAAGGTACGGATCACACGGTTCAACACCACGATCACAACAACCGCCAAAACAACAACCGCGATCAAGCCCAAAATCATGAACATAGACGCGTTATCATCTTTTGCTGCTGCACCACTTGTAGCAGCATCTTTCGGTTTCTCAACTGAAGCATCCTTGATAAACGCGATTACCGATTTAATCTGATCATCAGATAAATCCGTAAAAGAAGTCATCACAGACTTGTTGTACTCTTCAAAGATTTTAACCGCTTCGGCATCACCAGAAGCAATTAGAGCTTGAGAGTTGCGAATCCATTTGATCAACCATTCTTCAGATTTTGTATCTGGAACTCCTTTCAACGCAGGACCAACTACTTTTCTGTCAATGGCGTGACAGGATGTACACTTAGATTTGAAGATTTTTTCACCTTCCTTGACATCTTGCGCATGCAACGTCGTAACGGCAAATAATAGCATCAAACTCGTTGACACCACCCTCGCAAGGCTTCCCAAAACGGATGAGATAGTTCTCATATTTAGCACTTTATACTATTTATTTGTGAATGTAAAAAATTAACTCCCATGGTTAAAGGAGCCACTACCCCCCTAACAATGCCACAAAAGTATGATTTATTAATAAATCGCTGACAATTTTGTGACCTTTAATATCAATTTATAATCATTCTAAACAATTGCCTTTAAACCACCGTGAAATCACTATTATAGTAAAAAGTAGCTCTTTCGCTACAACTTTTCATTACGTCGTTTAATCAAATATAAGACATTACTATGACAATTTAAAATAGCTGAATATCAAGCCCATTCAAGCTCATAAAAAACATTATTTCATATTAATTCCGTAACTTTATAAGCATAAAAATTCGCGGATATCGCGAAAGTATCATCTTGCTCCTAATAGCTTATTGCTCTCTAAGAGCGTGATACACATTAAACACACTACGAAGATGGAAACGAATAAAAAACACAACCCGTTAAGCAAAGAAGAGGAATATGTGATTCTGCATAAAGGGACGGAGCGTCCTTTTACGGGAGCACTTTTGGACAATAAAGTGAAGGGAACCTATATTTGTCGACGTTGCGACAGTCCACTGTACCGTTCGGAGTCAAAATTCGAGTCTGGCTGTGGATGGCCGAGCTTTGACGACGAAATACCCGGTGCAGTCACCCGGATTGCGGATGCAGATGGCCGTAGGACAGAAATCCTCTGCAGCGCATGTGGAGGACATTTGGGCCATGTTTTTCTTGGGGAGGGCTTCACCGCAAAAAATACGCGCCATTGTGTCAACTCCATTTCAATGAAATTCGTCGCGGATACTACACGTTAAGCTTTGCTTTAGTCGACTCACGAATTTTCAATTCACAAGGCAACACCATCTTACGTGTTGCTTTTATTTTTCCCTGTAATCGAAGTAAAAGTATATTGATCAGATTTTCCGCGATCTCCTTGATCGGCTGAGAGACAACGGTGATTGAAGGTTCCAGTAATTTAAAAACAGTATGATCATCGAAGGCAATCATCGCAGGCATAGCAAAACTATATTTCTTTGAAGCTTTCAGCCCTGAAATTGCCAGATAATTGGTTGAAAATAGCACAGCATCCAAACGGTTCTCACAGATAAAGTCTTTCAGGGAGTCCATTGCCTCCTCATCCGATGCATCCATTTGAACTTTCTGTATAAAACTTTGCTGTTTGTTATTATCCATGGCCTTCAGGTAGCCATCTGAGCGTTCTTTCATCTGCGTCTGGTCGGAATATAAGGACACAAAGCCAATACGTTTATACCCTTGCTGACACAGATGGTTGGTGGCATCAAAGGCCCCCTGAAAGTTGTCCGCCCCTACATAATCTGTTTCAAGGTTCGGAAAATAGCGGTCAAAGAGTACAACGGGGATATTACTTTGCTGCAATTGCTTAACAGTATCTTCCAAGCCATCTGACGGGGTAATTATAAAGCCATCGACCTGACGGTCGTAAAACATCTGAATTAACTCCCTCGCCTTGTCTACATCGTTATTTGTGCTACAATAGATAATGCGGTATCCCTGCTCGTAGACCTTGCTTTCGATCAGACGGGCGATATTTCCAAAAAATGGGTTCGAGATATCTTCGATAATCAGTCCCAAAATCTTGGTCTTTCCAGTGCGCAAGCTTTTCGCCAATTCATTCGGCTTATATCCTACTTTCTTAACATAATCCAATACGCGCTTGGTCAGCGCTTCACTGATACGCTTCTCTTTTGCCTTGTCATTCAAAATAAAGGAGACTGTAGTTACAGAAATTCCCAACGCCTTTGCGATATCACTGATTAGAATACGTTTCTTCATGTAGAGTAGGTTTGTTAAGTTTTATTTCGAAGATTACTAAAGTAAAAAATTTAACGACAATTTACTAAAATAATAATAAAATTGCGCTAAAAGGTTTTATTTACTAATTTTAGGCAGTTTCAAATACCCGAATACAACACCTATGACAGGAAATAAGCTTATCACAACAGTGTTGGGCACGCTAATCTTACCATTTTGCGTTCAAGCTCAACAAAATTTAACACAATATGTCAATCCCTTTATTGGCTCAGCGGACCATGGACACGTCTTTGTCGGAGCCAATGTACCTTTAGGTGCAGTACAACTTGGACCAACCCAAATACCACAGGTTTGGGATAAATTCAATGGTTGGGATTGGTGCAGCGGATACAATTACAAAAGTCAGGAAATATTAGGTTTTACACATACGCATTTGAGTGGAACAGGTATTGGCGATCTAAATGATCTGATGATTGTTCCGGCGAATGGCAAACTGCAATTAACGCCAGCAGAATTCAATAAGATGAATACTGGCTATGGTTCATCCTTCAAAAAAGAAAATGAAGTCGCTAAACCTGGATTCTACAGTGCCTATCTGGATGACTATAAAGTTCAGGCCAATCTCACAGCAACAGAACGCGTCGGTTATCACCAATATCGTTACGAAAAAACAGATAATGCCCATATTTTGGTTGACCTGGGTTATCATATCAACTGGGATAAACCTACAGATACTTATATCAAACAAGTCAATGATTCGACATTCGTTGGTTACCGCTTTTCCACCGGCTGGGCCAGTGACCAAAAACTATACTTTGCCATAAAAACTTCGCAACCGATTCAAAAGGTTAGATTCTTTGATGGCAAAGACGAAAAATTTGGTCAGACCACGTTCAAGGGACAAGCAATTAAAACGGCACTTTTTTTCGATGCCGCCAAAAATAAAAACATTGAACTTAAAGTTGGTATTTCACCCGTCAGCTCCAGCAATGCGCTAAATAATATTAATGCCGAGATTTCGGGCTGGAATTTTGAAAAAGTAAAACAGGAGGCAGATCTACGCTGGAACAAAACCTTAAACAAAATTCAGTTTGAAGCAGATAAGGATACTAAAACGATCTTTTACACAGCGCTATACCATACTTACTTCGCGCCTACGATTTTCAACGATGCAAACGGCGATTATATGGGTACCGATAAACAAGTCTACGAAAAGCAGGATTTTGTCAATCACACCGTATTCTCCTTATGGGATACCTATCGCGGACTTCATCCTTTAATGACTATACTTGAGGACCGTAAGATCAATCAGGATTTTATCAAGACGATGCTTGCCATCTATCAACAGCAAGGGAAGTTACCGATGTGGCATCTGCAGGGCAATGAGACCAATACTATGGTCGGTCTGCCAGCTATTCCGGTGATCGCCGATGCATTCTTAAAAGGAATCATTGACGAGAAAGATTATCCTTTGGTATGGGAAGCCGTTAAGACCACAGCAATGGGCAATGATCACGGCCTAAAATACGCACGTGACCTGACCTATATCCCTATTGACAGCATGCCGAATGAATCGGTAGCTTGGGCACTGGAATATGCTATCGCTGATTTTGGTGCTTATAAAATAGCAGAGAAACTTGGTAAAACAGAAGATGCTGCCTATTTCAAAAAACGCTATAAGCTTTACGAACAATATTTTGACAAAGAAGTTGGCCACTTTGTCGGCAAAAAAGTTAATGGCGACTTCCGCCGTCCCTTTGATCCACTAATGGCCAAGCACCGTGAAAACGATTACTGTGAAGGCAATGCATGGCAATATACCTGGTTGGTACCACAAGATGTGACAGGATTGATCAATCTTTTTGGTGGTGAACAACAATTTTTGAAGAAACTGGATTACTTCACAACCATGTCCTCGGACTTGGGTGGCGAAGCCTCACCAGATATCTCGGGACTGATCGGGCAATACGCGCAAGGCAATGAGCCCAATCACCATATCCCTTATTTGTATGCGTATGCAGGACAACCATGGAAAGGTGCAGCGTTAGCGCGTAAAGCGATGACCGATTTCTATACAAATACACCGGCAGGACTCTGTGGTAACGATGACGTCGGTCAGATGAGCGCCTGGTATGTCTTCTCCGCAATGGGATTCTATCCGCTGAATGCGATGAGCGGTGTTTATGTATTTGGCTCGCCGATGATGGAACACGCCAACATCAATTTGCCAAATGGTAAAACCCTAGCAATAACGGTGAAAAACCAAGGCAAAGCAAACCCGTACATCAAATCCATCAAATTGGATGGAAAGCCTTACAGCAAGACTTTTATCACACACGCGCAATTGCTACAGGGGGGTCAGATGGAGATTGAGATGAGCGCCACGCCAAATAAGAACTTTGGAAAAAATAAAGCAGACAG
The DNA here is from genome assembly GCF_002484085.1 of Sphingobacterium sp. UBA7625. Taxonomy (NCBI): domain Bacteria; kingdom Pseudomonadati; phylum Bacteroidota; class Sphingobacteriia; order Sphingobacteriales; family Sphingobacteriaceae; genus Sphingobacterium; species Sphingobacterium sp. UBA7625. The sequence goes on along the minus strand of NZ_DLJD01000033.1, from coordinate 25,485 downwards.
GCCATCAAGTATTGACAATAATTAACTGAAAAATTGTCAGCATAACATTAGTGGATTAATATTTGTTAATACCTATATAAATTAAGGAGAACAAAAAATGGCAGATTACAAAAACATCAATATACAAGACATCCCTGATGGAGGCGAGAATCCTAAAGACTTCTATGAAACTTTTAAAGAAAGATTAGAGGACTTGGAAACCTTTCCAAAAGACTACACGTACAAATTTATCTTACCAAAAGATCAGGATCATTTCAATCAGATTCAAAGTGTATTTGATGATACGGATGCACGTTTTGACTTCAAGGATTCCAAAACAGGCAAATACACCTCGATCACGGTCAGCCTGAATGTAAAAGATGCAGATCAGGTCATTTACTTCTACAAAGAAGTTGCCAAGATAAAAGGCGTTATTATGCTATAATAAACAAAACAGGCTGTCGAAATGACAGCCTGTTTTGTTTATTGTTCAAGAAGTTCCTGCTTGACCAAATCGCCTTGAACAAGCAGCTCTTCCATCTTTACCTGATCAAACAATTCTTTCGGAACTTTGAGTTTCAAAAGATAGCATATCGGGCGCCCCGATTGAATCCCCGGACTCCATTTTTTTTGCATTTTTAGAAAATCAAGTAGAACCAGATCTTTAGCACCATTTCCCCTGTCCATTAGTGATCCGTTTTTTGTGACGAGTACCTCAAATATATGGTCAGCATGTATCGCTTTGTCCAATCGGCCGTCCCGCTTAGCTTCTTTTAGATAATTTAGCCAATGGATCTTAAAGTTATTCATTCCCTCTTTCGGTACAAGAAAAATATCCACGGCCTTATAGATATGGCTTGTATCAGTATTTTTTGATACTTGGGCCACAACCGGCCGATATAATACCGATAAAAATAGAAAACAATATATTCGGACCATAATTAATAGTATAGTACCAAGTTAATCAAATTTAGCGCACAAAAAAAGCCCGCTGCACAGCGGGCTTTTATATATTAAGTTAAAGAACAAGCTTATTCCTGTCCGGCACCGGCTACTGGAGCTTCGCCATTTGGCTTATCTTGTTTTGGTTTATCTTCTTTTGGAGGACGAGGCAATAAAGCTTTACGGGAAAGTTTCATTTTACCTTGTTTGTCAATATCCAATAATTTAACCGTTACTTTATCACCTTCTTTGAAGATGCCATCCATTGTTTCAAGACGTTTCCAGTCAATTTCAGAGATGTGCAACAAACCATCTTTACCCGGCATAATTTCAACGAATGCACCAAATGGCATAATTGATTTTACTTTACCTTCGTAAGTTTCACCAATTTCAGGTTTAGAAGCAATCGCTTTGATACGACCTACAGCATCGTCAATTGCAGCTTTATTATCCGCAAATACTTGTACGACACCTTTATTATCAACCTCTTCGATAGAAATCGTTGCTCCGGTCTCACGTTGCATTTCTTGAATAATCTTACCACCAGGGCCGATTACAGCACCGATAAATTCTTTATCGATCAACAATTGAACGATACGAGGAGCATGTGGTTTATAGTCTTCACGTGGAGCAGAAATGGTTTTCTTCATTTCACCTAAGATATGTAAACGCGCTTCTTTCGCTTGGTCCAAAGCTTGTGTCAACACTTCCCATTTCAAACCATTGATCTTTAAATCCATCTGACAAGCAACGATACCTTTCTCCGTACCGGTTACCTTAAAGTCCATATCACCTAAGTGATCTTCGTCCCCTAAGATATCCGATAAAATTGCATATTTACCAGTTTTCTCATCGGAGATTAATCCCATTGCGATACCCGATACAGGCGCTTTCAATTTCACACCAGCATCCAAAAGCGCCAATGTGCCGGCACATACAGTCGCCATTGAGGACGAACCATTGGATTCCAAAATATCGGAAACCACACGGATTGTATATGGATTTTCGTTATCTGCAGGAAGTACCTGTTTCAATGAACGCATCGCCAGGTTACCGTGACCAACTTCACGACGGCCAGGACCTCTGTTTGGTCTTACTTCACCGGTAGAAAACGCAGGGAAGTTATAGTGAAGGATAAATTTGTTATAACCGTTGATAAAAGCACCATCGATCATTTGCTCATCGTCTTTAGCACCTAAAGTAACCGAAGTCAATGATTGTGTTTCACCACGTGTAAATACGGCAGAACCGTGTGCCGCAGGCAGATAATCCACCTCAGACCAGATCGGGCGTACTGTACGTACGTCACGGCCATCTAAACGCATGCCTTCATCCAAAACTAGATTACGGACAGCATCATACTGAACATCGTGGAAATATTTTTTGAATAAGAATGCGGTATCATCATCCAATTCTTCAGGCATTGTCGCTCTGTATTCTTCCGCAATTTTTGCAAAGTTCTCAGAACGGTCATGTTTCGCTGAAGCTGATTTCGCAATTGCATATACTTTATCATAAGTAGCAGCGAAAATGGAAGCTCTCAATTCAAGGTTTTCAGGTTCGTGATTATACTCACGTTTCACTGTTTTACCGACCAAATTGGCCAATTCTACTTGTGCTGCAACTTGTTTTTTGATAGCCTCATGTGCAAAAGCGATCGCTTCAACCATTTCAGCTTCTGAAATTTCTTTTGCTTCACCTTCCACCATACCGATATCCTGAGCCGAACCAGCAACGATAAATTCTAAAGTCGCATTTTCAAGTTCAGATAATTTTGGATTGATGACCAATTGACCGTCGATTTTCGCTACGCGAACTTCTGAGATAGGCCCATTAAAAGGAATATCAGAAACCGCAATTGCAGCGGATGCTGCCAGACCTGCTAACGCATCAGGCATAATATCTTTATCCGCCGAAATCAAGCTGATGGCAACTTGTGTGTCTGCGTGATAGTTTTCAGGGAATAATGGACGTAGTGCACGGTCTACCAAACGGGAAATTAATACTTCATAGTCTGATAATCTAGCCTCACGACGTAGGAAGCCACCCGGAATACGGCCAGTAGCCGCATATTTCTCTTGATAATCTACCGAAAGCGGTAAAAAATCAACACCAGATTTAGCTTCTTTGGCAGAAACGACAGTTGCAAGCAACATCGTATCGCCTTGTTTTAATACCACAGCACCATCAGCCTGTTTTGCCAATTTTCCTGTAGACAATTCGATCTGGGTGCCATTACCCATATCGATGGTTGTTTTAATTTCGTTGTAATTCATTTAATCTTATTTTTGACACGCTTTTCATCTTGTTGGCAGCGGGCCTATATTTTAAATACGTTAGATTTCAGCACAAAGGTAAATTAAAATATTAAGATTAATGCAATTAACATCAGGCTAAATAATCAAATACCAACACTTCGCTACATTTGTTTTCGAACCCATCCAATTTGCATATCGCTTACCTCCCACCTGCGATTGCAGCAGCATACCTGCCTGGCGGCACTGTATACTTCTTCCCTGCCGATTTGATAACAGATAGCAAAAAAAAGCCATCCAAAATTGGATGGCTTTCTTAAAAAACCTTTGTACAAAAGCTTATTTGATGATATCACGTAGACCTAGACCTTTGATGATCGCACGGTAACGGTTAATATCTTTTTTGTAAAGATAAGCCAATAATGAACGACGTTTACCTACCAACATTTGTAGGGCACGTTGTGTACCGAAATCTTTTCTGTTCTTTTTCAAATGCTCAGTTAAGTGAGCGATTCTCTTCGTGAATAAAGCAACTTGACCTTCTGTAGATCCAGTGTTAGTAGCTGATCCAGCAAATTCTGCGAAGATCTCAGCTTTGTACTCTTTACTTAAATACATCTCTTGAATAATATTAAAGCGTTAAAAAATTTATTAATTGCGTGCAAAGGTAGCGTTTTTTTTGAGACGAACAAATTATGCTCATAACTTCTTCACTTCCATTACACTTTGACATATATTTTCTTCTTGTCCAGCCAGTAGCAAATCACCCACATGAGTGTCAAAAAGCACAGCGAATACACAAAGGATCCGACTTCTGGAATTCCAGGGACTTTGGCGCAAACATATTTATAAAACCAGGCAAAAGCGTCGGTATATTTCTGTGTTCCGTCATCCTTCAATCCATCGGGGATCCGGAATAAACCGAGAAAACGGGGCAGGATTCCGCTCAACACAAAAATAAATAACGGATTTTTGCCGAATACATCAAAAAATTGAGTGAGTTTGTTTTTGACACCCTGCACCTCGATAAACCAAATCATACCACCAATTGTCATTGTCGCCAGTCCTGTTGTATAGAGCACATAGGAGCTCGTCCAGATTTTTTTATTGATCGGGAAGCCGAGCGCCCAGATCCAGGCCAAAACAACAAGGATAAAACCAGTAACAAACATCCCGGCCAACAATTTAAAGTGCGGTTCGTTTGAGGCAGGCACTTTAGACCATAACCAGTCCACCTGCCCTTGCTTCTTGATAAACACGCCGACCAGATAACCAAACACAACCTGTACGATCGCCGGTAGGGTACTCATCAATCCCTCCGGGTCGAACGGAACACCTTCGCCTTTATAAATATGCGGCAGACCTAGTATCGCAATATCGTGCTTGGTACCAAACCATCCTGCTAAACTATAAGGATCAGCTCCCCCTGCCAGTGCACAGACAGCCCAATACAGCAATAAGATACCAGTGGAAATCCAAATAGTGGCCTTCTCTTTAAAATAATACGCTAATATAGATGCAAAACAATAAGCGATCGCAATACGTTGCAGCACTCCAAGGATACGAATACCTCGACTTGGATCATTGGGATCTACCCATTGTTTAAAAACCAGTTCTGCCCCCTCCCATTTAATAAAAGGCCACCAGTTAATAAAAAGCCCGATTGCAAAAATTAAGACCGTGCGTTTAAGCACCTTCTTCCAGAAAACCGCGGGGCCAGCTTCCTGCAACCGGGGAATCACAAAGGACATAGCATTTCCTACTGCGAATAGAAAAAAAGGAAAAACCAAGTCCGTAGGAGAACAGCCATGCCAGGCTGCATGTTTCAGCGGCGCGAACATATGCGCCCAAGTCCCCGGATTATTAACCATAATCATCAGTGCCACAGTAGCCCCACGAAACACATCCAAGGAATAATAACGTTGTTTCATCATAAATTAAGTGATTAGCTAGTAAATATAGGTATTAACGAATTCATTTTTATGCATAATTCAATTAATTACCGCACAATCAGGAGTTCTTTTTATTTTTTTTAAAAAGTATTTGGAACTTAATAATAAATAACTAACTTTATGTAACAAGATTTATACTAACCATATATTGTTTTTTAAACATAACGATCTGGAACAATAAGCCAGGTCAAACGGATTATTAACTAGAATACCTTAGATTAACATTTAACCAAAAACTATAGCTGATCCCAAGGATTGATATAGTACGAAACAATTTAATTAACCTTAAATAGTAGAAAATGAATTTATTACACAAAAAAAACACAAACTCAGCATTAAGTGAAACTATTTAGTACAATTTGCAAGTAAGCACAAGGACTTCTTAATACATTGTGAGAGACAAGCATACTATTCAATCTATTGGATTCCTTAAATGAAGTAAATCCTATTTTAAGTTGCTCACAAGATGTGAATGGAACTATTTAAATAATCTTTAAATGCAAGAAAAAGCCTTAACAATTATCAAATCAATCTGACAGTCAATGTATTTTGATGAGCTACTGAATGAATTTGGATCAGGATATACGGTAAATCATTCAACTTTAGCCTGAGCTTACTAGTGAAAATAAAAAAACTCGCAACAATACATCTAATCAATTATAAATAAAACAATTAAAAAATAGAAGGCTTAAAATTAGAGATAAATTATTTCAATATCCTTACATATCAACCGTTAGATAAGTAGTGGTAACGAATGAGAGACCATATAAACTTAAACAACTTTAGAAGTTGTAAATAAAAACTAATTATTATTAATACTAAATATTATAAACATGAGTCTATTTTACAAAAGATCTGCGGGATTGGCGATATGTACTCTTTTTAGTGCATCGGCTCTCTATGCGCAGCAGACTATTACCGGAACGGTAAAGGATGCCAATGGACCAATTTCTGGGGTAACAGTTTCTGTAAAAGGTACTACTAGGGCCACACAAACCACCTCAAATGGATCATTCAATATCCAAGCGGCACAGGGCGAAACGATTCGTATAACACGAGTTGGTTACATTCCACAAGAAGTCGTAGTCAGTACTAATACAAAAATTATTATCACATTATCAGAAAATGCATCCGCATTAGATGAAGTTGTTGTAACTGGCTTAGGCGAATCCAGAGAACGTCGACAATTGGGATATGCAATGACACAAATCAGTGGAGAAGATATTGCAAAAACAAATGCTATCAACCCAATTGCTGCTTTACAAGGAATGGTTCCCGGCATGCAAGTTAACGTTGGTACTGGTGGTCCTCAATCAACCCCGCGTTTTCTTATTCGAGGGGCAAGCTCGCTCGATCCTTTTGGCAATACACCTTTAATTGTCGTAGACGGTATAATTATGGATGATGATGTCGTTATACCAAATCGTGGTGGAGAACAAGATTTCGGTAATATTCTTAAAAATTTCAACTTAGATGATATCGAATCTATCTCTGTTTTAAATGGAGGTTCTGTTACCGCTCTTTATGGCAGTAGAGCCAGTAATGGGGTGATATTAATTACCACCAAAAAAGGTTATTCTCAACGTGGACTAGGAGTTTCTTTTACGCACACACAAGGATTCGATGATCCTTATGCGACAGTAGACTTTCAAGATAAATACGGTACCGGAATATCACCTAACTACGTTTACCCCAAAGGCAATGATGGTTTAGAACAGATTCCCGCTACTTATTTTGGCTATAGTTTTGGGCCTGCCTTTGACGGGCGCATGCTGAAAGATCCTGCAGGTCACGAAATAAAATTTCAGCCAAACAACAACATCCTTGATCTGTATCAGACAGGCCAATACAGAAACTCTAATATAGCCCTTGCAGGAGGAAACGAACAAACTACATTTCGCCTCTCCTATTCAAATTCGTATGCAAAAGGAGTAGTCCCACAAAATAAATTTGATAGAAATAGTTTTGCATTAAGAGCTACTCATCGCATTAGAAAAGCTGTCGTAATAGATGCTGGCGCAACATATGTAGGGAGCAACAGTTTCAACCCAAATCGTTCTTCAGGAGGAAACAACTTAATGTATGGTCTCACATGGGGGATGCCTAGAGAATATGACCTAATGTATTGGAAAGATCAATATCTTAATCCTATCAATGGTGGTGTTAGTGATCAAGATCCTACATCATCACAAGGCGTTTTTTTTACATTGTACGAACAAAAACAACTTCAAAAAGAAGAAAACTTCCGTGGTAATATCAATGCAAAGATTAACTTCACTGATTGGCTACAAATGGAAAATATCTTCAGCGTAAATCTATTCAATGCTAATAACGAACAGAGAAACAGGGGACAAGAATCTAATTTTAACGGAGGTAGCTATCGCACAAACCAATATCGAGTACTCCAAACAAGATATCATAGTAATATTAACTACAGAAAAACTTTCAATGACTTTGAAGTCACTGCATTAGGAGGAGCTGAAGTAAATCGCTCCGAACGTAAGGGTTTAGAAGCTTGGACCAATGGCATGCGTATCCCAGACATATTCCGTCTTTCCAATTCAACTAATGCTATAGGCTATTCTGAAAGCAAACCTTATATTAGTCAAAGTTTCTCCTTGTTATTTCAAGGTGCAGTCACCTATAAAAAATGGCTCACATTAAATCTCTATGGACGTAATGACTGGGATTCATCTCTTCTATATCCTGACCAGACTGGCACATACTCCTATTTTTACCCTGGAATGGATCTAGCCTGGACATTCCATGACGCTTTAAAGTTACCTTCCTCTATATTCAGTTTCTCCAAATTAAGATTTTCTTACAATATCGTAGGAAAAGGAACAGATCCATACAGAGCTATGACGGGATACTATCTTCCTAACAGTAATTATGTGAGCGCAGAAGACGGCGAAATAACGCGTTATTATTTCGACTCAAATAACTTAGGGAATAGGAATCTTGTCCCAGAAAAAAGCTCCACTTGGGAAACAGGTACTGATTTAAGATTTTTAAAAAATCGTTTGGGAATTGATTTTACATATTACCAAAAAAACACTAAAAATCAGATTATCAACCTACCAGTTTCACAAGAATCAGGCGTAAGCAATGCGCTTATCAACAGTGGTCATATCCGGAACCAAGGAATCGAAGCTAAGATATATGGTACTCCCATTAAAAAAGAAAATTTTTCTTGGGATGTAGCTTTCAATTATACCCGTAATAGAAGCAAAATTATTGCATTGGCACCAGGTGTAACAGTCTCATCATTAGAAGGAGATGATGGCATTAGGGCTATCGCCGAAGTAGGAGGAGAATATGGGGTAATGGTTGCCTCTTATGGTCTAGCTCGTTTTCAGGCTAGAGATGGCTCAGGAAACCCAATAGATCATCCAAGCAATGGTAAATATGTTATGTCTCCTACAACAACGGGAGCATCATACATACGTTCGCAAAACTATGCGCAAGGATTAGATAAAGAAATTAAAATTGGGTCCACACAACCCAAATTCCTCGGAAGCATTATTAACACCCTGAACTACAAATCTTTATCATTAAGTGTAATGCTTGATTCTAAATTTGGCGGATATGTATATTCTCCAACATACAATTATGGTTCTCAAACTGGACAAATAGCGAGTACATTATACGGTCGAAAAGGAGAAGCTGGAGGAATAAAATTTACGGATGCAAATGGAAATGAAGCTTGGGGACTTATTCCCGATGGCGTTTTTGCCCAAGGAACTATGCTAGGCGGTAAAGATGTTGGTGGTATGAGCTATCAAGAAGCAGTAGATCAGGGATTAAAAAATCCTATGCTTACCTACGCATACTATAATAACACCTACGGTTGGGGTGCTGGTATCCGAGAAAAATCTGCATTTGAATCCTCATGGGTAATGGTAAGAGACGTCTCTGTAAGCTATGACTTGCCTCGTACAACAGCATCAAGATTCAAACTTAACAATTTGCGCATGACGCTTTCTGGCAGGAATTTAGGATATCTTTACAATAGTTTGCCAGACAATATCAATCCAGAAGATTATCGTACTACTGGATCTGCATCTGCATTTTTAGGTGGAGGAACGCCACTAATAAGAAGCTTCTCTGTCACGTTAAACACCAATTTTTAAGTTAACAAGTTTGATCATGAAAATATTATCAAAACACTTAAATAGAATTACTATTCTATCTATATTTATCACTACACTAAGTGCGTGTAGCAAAAAAGATTTCGCAGAATATAACACGGATCCTGATGCGGTTATTAATATCTCTTTACCCCCATTATTTGCACGTGCAATCACATCAGCGCACGATAATGATTTCGAAGCATTTTATGATAATTATAATTTCATTCCAAGATGGTCTCGTGCTTTTTTGTCACGAACGGGAAATGGTATAACGGTTTCAGAAAATGCGGCCAATACAAACAACCGGTACGGAAGATTTTATATTGGTGTTGGAAATGTCCTTGTTGATATCCAAAAAACTGTCGATAAAATGAGTGAAGATGAAAAGGCCAGATATGTATATATGCGCACCATTCCAACAATACTAAAAGTGTATAACGCTTGGTATGTTTCTGACGTCAACGGCAGTTTAGCTTATACCGAGGCATTTGGAGCGAGATATGGCGGTACCTTAACCCCTAAATACGAAACACAAAGCGAGTTATATGCGACCTTTGATCAAGAATTAAAGGCAGCAGTAGAAGTTCTAAAAAAAGAACAACCCGTTGAACAATTTAGTTATGGAAACAGTGATCTTTATTTCAAAGGTGATGTGTCTCGATGGATTAAAGCGGCAAATTCGCTTCGTTTAAAAATTGCATTACGCTTGTCAAAACGCGACCCGCAACGCATGGCAACGATTGTTAAAGAAGTACTTGCCAATAACAGTAATGTAATTAACAGTGCAGAAGAAGAATGGGTATTTTATCCAGGAGCTCAATTTACTGGCGGTGGCAATTGGAATATTACAGGCAACGGAAGGGCTTTTGTAGGAGATCACGATGTGATTGATTATATGTGGAATAATCAAGATCCGCGCTTACGCTTCTTCTTTGTGAAAAATATGTGGAGTGAAGATAATTTCGCTTTAGCTAAAGCACAAGGCAAAATATCATCCTCCTCCGTTTTTGATACAAGGCGTTATTATGGTCAGTACTCTAGCCCCTCATCTCCAAACGATCCAAAGAAATCAAGATTCTTTACGCCAATTCAGATAACAAATGGCCAAAGTACGATTACACTAGATACAGTTTCTAGAATACAGGATAGATTATTCCAACCCGAAAACAACGGTGGCACGGGATTAGGTACAATGCCAGTGATAACTTATGCTGATGTATGCTTTATGCGCGCTGAACTGGCCCAACGTGGTACAACTAACGAAAGTGCCGAAGAATGGTACTATAAAGGAGTCGAAGCCTCTTTAAAGTTTTATGATAAAGCAGCAAAAAAAGCACTTATCTATGACTACTCTCCTTTGACAGATACTGAAATAGCGACGTTTAAACAACAGCCGGACATTAAATTCAAAGCAAGCAAAGGATTAGAACAAATTGTATTGCAAGCTTATTTAAATTTCTTCAAAAATTATAATGAAGCGTGGGCAATAGTAAAAAGAACAAATATGCCAAATAATAATACGGCAATTGCTTTTGAACCTTGGTTCGTTGAAGGTCAAGCAATAAAAATGCCACGGAGATTCGTAATAAACTATCCATTAGCAGGCGACTACAATTATCAAAATCGTTTCGATGCAATCGAGGAAATGAGAAAAGATCCTGATTTCGGAGAACCAACAAGCATATTGGGACGTGTCTGGTGGGACAAAAGTGAATAATAAAACACAATGCAACTTACTTGATCCAATAAAGGATCAGGTAAGTTCTTTTCTTTAATAAGCTGGAAAATGTTATGCCCATAATAAATATCCAAAGATTACTTGGAAAAGGACTCATGATGAGCCTTCTATTGATGTTATTCTTTCCTTCGAAGGCATTCTCGCAAACCGTAAATGAAGAAATATTTAGGTTGACAGACATCAATAAAAATTTAGACACTTTATTTGTGCTTTCTGAATTGGCTACAGTCTATATCTTTTTATCTCCTGAATGCCCATTGTGTCAAAACTATACAAAAGACATAAATGCCTTAGCCAAACAGTATGGTGATAAAATATCATTTATTGGTATTTTTCCTGGAGAATTATACGAGCCCTCCGAAATTCAGGCTTTTGCAACGAAATACAAACTTAACATACCGTTATTCCGAGACAACAATTTAAATCTAACCAATTTTCTTCATGTTAAAATCACTCCCACTGTTACATTCGTCGAAAAAGGAAAAGTAATTTATTTTGGAGCCATTGATAATTGGGCAGTTGATTTGGGCAAAAAAAGAACCGTGACAACAGCACACTATTTAGCGGATGCCTTACGACAGTACCTGTCAGAACAAGCGATTACTATAAAAAAGACAGAACCTATCGGGTGTATCATTAACTGATATTGACTCGCTCAATTAATATTGCCATGAACAAAACAGCTATTTATAAAGTTATATCAAGTATATTAAAAACAATATTTATAGTGGTGGGCTTTGTAGATACAAATTCTTATGCTCAGTCCTATTATCAAGACGTCGAACCTATTATTTTGGCAAAATGTGCCCCCTGTCATCGATCCGGTGAAGCAGCTCCTTTTCCACTTTTGACCTACAACGACATTTCCAAACGAATTAATTTCATAAAAAAAGTAATCACTTCAGGGTACATGCCTCCTTGGACTGCAGATAATAATTATGTACATTTTTCTAACGATAGGTCACTTACTAAAAAAGAAATCGAAACGGTCGTCAATTGGATTGATAACGGAGTAAAAAAAGGCAAAAAATCAAATACTGAAATAAGTGAACTGTATAGTATCACTGGATATGGACGAACTCCAGATTTGACACTGACAGCTTTAGATACATTTACCGTCAAAGGAAATAACAAAGAACGTTTCGTAGAATTCAAAATACCTTTTGAACTGGATCAAGAACAAGCTATAGAAGGAGTAGAATTCTTTAGCAATAATAAACGCCTAATTCACCATGCTAACTATTCAGTACAGGTTATTTCAGATCCTGCAATAGATATTTATCAACAACCAAAATTTGCTAATCATACCGACGGCAATACTATTGATACAGATCCATACAGAATTTTTAAGCGTGATATGGCATACTATGGTGGATGGATCCCAGGCTCATCATCCGAATCTTATCCCGAAGGAATAGGATGGACAATGCCTAAACGTGGTATCATATTGCTCTCTATCCATTTTTCTCCTACACCTATTGATGAACAGTCAATTAACGGTGTACATTTATTTTTTACCAAAAAACCGATAAAAAGAAAAGTTACAGTTGTAAGCTTTGGTTCTGGCGGTTTAGGAGAAAGGGATATTAGGCCTTCTTTTTTTATGATCCCGGCAAATCAAGTAAGGGATTATACATTGAAATTTAAAAATCCCGCTGAAGATCTTTCTTTGCTTTATATATGGCCACACATGCATTATATCGGAAAATCGTTCAAGGCATACTACACCAATAATATGGGAGATACTATTCCACTCGTAAATATTCCAAAATGGGATTATAGATGGCAAGAGATGTATCGATATAAAAAATTTATGAAGATACCCCGCGGCTCTACTATACATATGGAATGTACTTATGATAATACGGAAAAAAACCCATTCAATCCGTTCAATCCACCACAAAATATATACTCTTACTCCAATATGCAATCCGACCAAGAGATGATGACAATGCTACTTATCTATATACCATACAAGGAAGATGACGAAAAGCTCAGCACTTCACCTGATTAACAATATTCGTTATTAAACTTGATAATAATTAACAACTTTTAGAAGAATTAAAATGATGATACAAAAAATCTTCTCCTGCGCAGTTAGTAAATTAATTATAATACCTTTTGCTTTTTTACATTTCGGTTTATTTGCCCAAAACAAATATCGTTTTGAAAAAGGACTATACCTACAAATTACGCATTCCTATGGTAGAGAAGCGGTCTATTCAGACGAGTTTCTTTGGAACTATTACAATAGAACCTTTGTTGTACCCAAAGAAGGTAAAAGTATAACCGGAAAGCAGGTTGATCAAGCAAAGTGGACCTCTATCCAGACTGACACCTCTGGTTTTTTTAGACCGTCGCCCGGTATGGGGGGAAACCTACGAAATCCCAATAACCCTGCGGGCCCGGGAAGAATCGAAAAGATAGCTAACTCTACCACTATACAACAAAACACTAACCCGCGACGTGGATTAGGCCCCACATATTTGTATCTGACTTATAACGCAAAGAAAGCGCAAGCTGCTATTCTTAATATCAAAGGCAACAGTGCTGTTTTGATCAACGGCGAACTCCATGCTGGTGACCCCTATCGCATGGGCTGGCTAAACATTCCTGTACAATTAAAGAAAGGATTGAATGAATTTTATGTACGTGGTATATTGGTACAAGCTGAGTTATCATTTCCTACGCAGGCAGCGATATTGGACATTAACGACGCCACACTTCCTGATATCGTTTTGGGTAAAACTAACAGTAAATTACTAGCAGGTGTTGTTGTGATCAATAATACGTCCAAGAACATGAATGACCTTAAGATAGAGAATACTATTGAAGGATCGACAAGTACAACCCCTGTCCCAGTTATCCCGGCATATAGTACAAGAAAAATTAGCGTGCTGATCGATGCGTCAAAAATAGTAGACATCGGTTCGCCAACAGTAAAGCTCGGTTTATTCAAAAGAGGAAAGCTGATCGATCAGAAAAATATCAACCTACGTAGTGTATCTGCAAACACTCCGTACCGCCATACTTTTACCAGTGAAATAGACGGTAGTCTACAGTATTTTGCTGTGAATCCCGCGACCGGCGGCGAAAAATCTGGCGATGCCTTATTCTTCTCCGTACACGGTGCGGGCGTGGAAGCATTGGGGCAGGCCCAAGCCTATCATCCAAAAGACTGGGGCACATTGGTAGCTCCAACAAACCGTAGGCCTCGTGGATTCAACTGGGAGGATTGGGGACGCTTAGATGCTCTAGAAGTACTCGCATTAGCAAAACAAACATTAAAACCGGACACACAGCGAGTATATTTAACAGGACATTCTATGGGCGGACATGGAACCTGGTTCTTGGGTGCTACCTATCCAGATAAATGGGCTGCAATTGGTCCTTGCGCCGGCTACCCGACGCTTAAAGGTTACGGCTCGGCAGACGGATTAATTCCCGAAAAAGGTCGCAATGAAATGGAGAATATTTTACTCCGTTCGAGTAACCAAAGTGACGTCATCGCCTACGCGTCAAACTACAAGCCAATGGGAATTTACGTTTTGCACGGCGATGCCGATCGTACGGTACCGATAAGCTATGCACGGCAAATGCGAAACATTCTTGGTGAATTCCACCCTGATTTCAGTTATTACGAATNNAATGGCATAAACGTAAAGTCGACAAGGATGTCAATACAATTGATTTTAAAACAGCAAATCCAGGCATATCGGCTTCTTACTATTGGGCCACAATTTATCAACAGGAAGAAGCATTATCCTATTCACACATCCAGCTCACTCGTGACCTAGAAAACAATACCATCCAAGGCCAAACAGACAATGTCAAAACCCTGGCCTTAAACCTAGACGCCTTTCCTGAAGGTCAAAATATTAATATCATGTTGGATTCGCTATCACAGATTAGCTACCAAAAATCAGCAAAAAACATTATGATCTATTTAAGAAAAGCGAAACAGGAATGGCAGATCATCCAAAAGCCTTCGCCCGACGAAAAAGGGCCCCACAGAAACGGAATGTTCAAGGAGGCCTTCAACCACAATATGGTATACGTCTATGGTACGAAAGGTACACCCGAGGAAAATAAATGGGCAATTGAAAAAGCGAAATATGATGCTGAGTCTTGGTATTACCGAGGTAACGGCTCATTTGAAATCATCGCTGACAGTGAATTTGACTCCACAGAATATGCCAACAGAAATATTATTCTAATCGGCAACAGCGAGACCAACAGTGCTTGGAACGTACTCTTAACAGATTGCCCTATTTCCGTAACATCTTCAACGGTGAAGTTGGGAACGCATAAATATGAAGGTAGTGATCTAGGTGGTTACTTTATCTGGAAAAAACAAGGAAGTAATATTCATACGATCAGCATTATTACGGGTACTGGTATCAAGGGTATGAAAGCCGCTACCGCAAATCAATACTTTGCTGGAGCAAGCGGTTTCCCGGACTATATGTTTTTCAAATTGGATATGTTGAAATATGGACCAAGTTCACTTATTGATGTGGGCTTTTATACAAATGATTGGCATGTGAAATAAGCAACGTACTAAAATGAAGGAACTGTCAAATTGCAGTGAATAAAAAAATGTTTTTTGTCCACTGCAATTCAAACTCACGGACGAAAAAATTTTACAATTTATATTGCCTATGAACGGATTCAATTATTCTCTCTCTATTAAAACATCCAATTACATCTAGGACTATAACCAAATCTTCACGAGTGCTACGTAATGGGAATGATCAAGAATAACCATAGTTAGAAAATATTTTTTTTATTTAAACGGAAAGATTTCTACAATCGTACGTTTAAAATTCTAACAGATAAATATGGATTATAACTTATGATCTTGACATTGATAACTTTTTTAAAAAAAATAAAAAGTATTTTGAACTTAAATAAAAAATACTTTATCTTTATCATACAATTATAACCGATTCTTTCACAAGCCAATTATACCGATGAAAGCTGACATATTAAGATTATTATATTACAACGAGACGCAATCCATTGCGGATATCTCAAAAAATCTTTCAAAAAGCACACCGATCGTTACAAAGAACATTAACGAACTGGTCAAACAAGAACTTATTCTTGATAACGGCTTAGGCGAATCAACAGGGGGGCGCCGTGCATCCAAATACGGTCTAAATAGCACTCTTCCCTACCTTATCATTAGTATCGCAATTGACCAATATTATAGTTCTTTCACTATATCTGATCTAGCCCATAATATCATCGCCCAACAAAAAGATGTACCCATTAATCTCAAAGAACAGAATGCCGGCGAAACCATTCTTCAGAAGCTAGAAGATATTATCAAAGAGAGCCAGATAGACGAAAAAAACATTATTGGAGTGGGCATTAGTATGCCGGGCTTTGTTAATCCGGAGGAAAAAATTAACGACTCTTATCCTAAAAGCTCGTCCCTTCACCACCTCTACAGACAAATTGAAGAAAAGCTAAAAGTGGCGACTGTCATCGACAATGACTCCCGTTGTATCGCCTGGGCAGAAAAAGAATTCGGTCACGGTGTGGACATTGCACATACACTCGTCATCAACCTAAACTGGGGCGTTGGTTTAGGGATCATCATAAATGGCGAGATTTTTAAAGGTGCAACAGGTTTTGCGGGTGAATTTAGCCACATCCCGTTATCTGACAAAAACACCTTATGTTCCTGTGGAAAAAGAGGCTGTCTGGAGGTTGAAGCGTCATTGAACGCTGCAATACAAAACACGGAATCCGATATTGAGAATGGCGAATATTCGATTTACTCAACATTTGTTAAAGCAAGTTCCAATAAAGCAGATGCATTGATCGAAGCGGCAAAATTGGGCGACCAAATTGCGATTAATAACCTAGGAAAGATCGGCTACATGCTCGGAAAAGGTATTTCTACCTTACTCCATATTCTCAATCCCAACAAGATAATTATTAGCGGCCGTGGGGCAGAAGTGGGTGACATCATAGCACCCCAAATTCAAGTTGCTATCAATGAATTTAGCATTCCTAAAATAGCAAAAATGACGAAAATAGAGATTTCGTCTCTTCACAAAGATGCACAGCAGATGGGAACTGCTGCTTTGGTTGCAGATCACTTGATTGATAATATTATTAACTAAACTATTTTTATACAAACACCTACATTATGAGTCTACTTCAAAAACAAGCTGCAGGGTTAGCTTTGTGCACACTTTTTAGTGTCACATCGCTCTATGCACAGCAGTCCATTACTGGTACAGTAAGGGATGCAAACGGAGCAGTTGCTGGGGCATCAATCTCCGTAAAAGGAACAAATCGAGCTACCCAAACCAATGAAAACGGAAGTTTTACGATCCAGGTAAGTCAAGGAGAAACATTACGTGTATCCATAGTCGGATATAAACCTCAGGAAATTCAAGTCAATTCCACAAAGACTATTGATGTAATCCTATCCAATGATGATTCAAGCTTGGACGAAGTTGTCGTTACGGCCCTAGGAATCAAACGCGAAGCCAAATCACTGGGTTATTCGGTACAGAAAGTTGGGGGGCGGGAACTCACCCAAACAAATGCTCCGACTGTTGCCACCGGACTAATGGGAAAAGTTTCAGGGATGAATATCAGCATGTCGAATGGTGTTGAAGGCGGATCTCAGCGCGTGGTCATACGTGGTGCAGCCTCATTGACCGGAGCGAATCAACCACTATACGTCGTTGATGGCATGCCGATAGACAACAATCAAATTACTAGCAAAGGTAATGATATCACTAAAGCGAATGGATCCTACCAAGATTGGGGATCTATATTAAACTTTATCAACGCAGATGACATTGAAGACGTCAGTGTGTTAAAAGGACCTACTGCAGCCGCACTGTATGGCGCGCGAGGCGGCAACGGTGTTGTTTTGATCACAACAAAAAAAGGTAAGCTAAAGGAGGGACTTGGAATTGACTATAACTACTCATTTCGCTCCAACGAGCCCTTCCGTTATCAAGAAATGCAAAATAAATACGGATACGGAGGAGCGATCGCGCTATATTCCGCCATTCCAACATTACCTGTAGACGCTAATGGTCAGTTAAGATACCCAGGTGCAGACCCTTGGTCCGGAACAAATATCACTGATCAGAAATGGCTTAGTCACGGGACTGTCCCTGGAGGAAAAAATACCTGGGATTATTTTAGCTGGTATGGAACAGGTGCTTCATGGGGCGCCGAAATGAAAGGTCAGGAAATTCTATGGTGGGATGGAACAAAAAGGAATTACTCTCCACAACCCGATAATATCAAATCATTTTACCGTACCGGTAATACACAAACCCATAATGTTGCTTTTAGTGGAGCTAATGATCTTGGAAGTGTACGCTTATCTTATACTCGCCAAAACAATACATCCATCATTCCCAATAGTAATTTTAATAACAACACTTTCAATTTAGGGACAAACGTAAAAATATCAAAGAAAGTTACCGCAGACGTATCTGCAAGCTATATTAATTTCTATCGTCTTAATTCTCCTGATGTGGGAAATAGCAATAATTCTTGGGGTAAATTTTCAACCTATGGTATGTCACGCGATTATAAAAATCTAGAAAAGGACATTTATCGAAATCCAGATGGCAGTAAAAACTTATTAGATGGTTCGGTTTACAATATGGGATATCCTTACGGTGGATACGGAAAGGATATTTATTGGAATATTTTCATGAACAATACTGAACTAAACCGTGATCAATTATTAGGAACAGTTAAATTAAACGCCGAATTAACAGATTGGTTAACTTTAATGGGTAGAGCTTCTGGAAACTTTTCTTCAGATGAATTTGACAAAAAGTCCTATCCGACCGATAAAGAAGGGCTACAAGGAAAATATGGACACGAGCTATATAAAACGACTGATCGAAATCTCGACTTTTTGGCAACAGCACATAAAGACAATCTCAATGGATCCAAATTTAGCGGTAGTATTTCGGCAGGAGCTAGTTCCTGGAAATCCAATTATAGAGGTATCCAAGGATTTAATGACGGTCCGTTCAATGATCCATTTCTATTTTATTTAGCCAATATCAATAAAAACGGTACCGTATCTGGTTTTATACCTACCGAAGAACGGATGGAACAACAGATAAATTCTTTATTTGGAATTGCCAATATCTCGTATGACAATTTCCTCTTCTTCGAAGGAACCTTTAGAAATGATTGGGCTTCAACTTTGCCTAGTAAAACAAGAAGCTATAATTATCCAGCTGCATCTTTAAGCTATGTCTTTACCGAAAAATGGGCAAACAAACCCAGTTGGTTAGATTATGGAAAATTAAGGGCTGCATTTGCGAAAAGTGCCATCGGAACTAAACCATATCAGACATCCTATATTTATAGTACCGGAACATTCAATGGCCAAGCTCTCCGTAAGATTTCAAATAATTTATTACCTGTAGATTTACTTAAACCCCAGCGCTCTACTTCTTATGAACTCGGAACAGATCTGAGCTTTTTGAAAAATCGGCTTGGATTAACCTTTACCTATTACAAAGTCAATTCCACGGATCAAATCATCGACTTGAATGTCGCCCCATCTTCTGGTGTTACAGGTGTAAGAACAAACTCCGGTGAACTCCAAAATCAAGGGATTGAATTTACGTTAAGAGCAACACCAATAAAAACACAGGATTTTTCCTGGGATCTGACGCTCAACGGAGCGCAAAATAGAAACAAACTTATTAAGCTCGCTCCAGGAATTGACGAATATTACTTGGATGAAATGTTTGGCAACGAAGGGGTAACGATGAAGGTTAAAGTTGGCGACAACTTCGGGACAATTTATGGAACAGACTTTCAATATGATGAAAAAACAGGCAAACGGATTGTAGAACGGGTATTGGATGGACAAGGTAATCCCACAGGTACACGTTACAAAGTTACAACGAATCAGGTACCAATCGGAAACGCAAATCCTAAATTAACAGGGGGACTAGGAACAAATCTACGCTACAAAGATTTTTCATTTTATGCCTTAGTGGACTTCAAATGGGGTGGGGATATTTGGAGTGGAAGTTATTCCACAGCTATGGGAAATGGTCTTGCTCCTGAAACGCTGTTAGAAAGAGACGGTGGTGGCTTGGGATATACCTACCCAGATGGATCAAAAGCAAACCATGGTGTAATTTTAGATGGCGTCTTTGCCGATGGAACAGACAATAAAGATGTCGTTCACTATATGTGGAAATACGCAGGCTCCTATGCAGCCTGGTCAAATATCCCCATGCCTAGAAGTTTGGCTGTTTTGGAAAATTCCTGGGCAAAACTTCGTGAAGTTCGGTTAACCTATCAGATTCCAAAATCTGTAGTTCAAAAGACGAAGTTTTTCCAAGGAATGTCTGCCTCATTAATAGGTCGTGATTTATTTTATTTGTACACCAGTTTACCGGATAATTTAAATCCAGAAGCAGTTAACGGAATAGGTAACGCACAGGGTATTGAGTTCGGGGCCCTTCCAGGCGTTCGCTCTCTGGGCTTTAGCATTAGTGCATCGTTTTAATAAATGGAAATCATGAAAAGAAAACATCTAAAAACACTCTTATATACTTCACTATTTTTGGGAACAGCAATAGTAACATCATGTACCAAAGATTTTGATGAAATGAACGCGCCTTGGAAGGACGCACAAACTGCGGATATAAAAAGTCTCTTTAATGGCGTTGTGGCGAGCATCGAACTTGGTGCCCAGGAACAAGCAACCGCGAATACATGGATCTACCCCATCGCACAGCTAGGAACAACCGTAGGAAACTCAGGATATTCCATGCAAAATGCATCAAACGAATTATGGGAAAACTACTATAGGGCTCTTATTTCCATTCGATTGACCGAAAAAATGATCAATGAATCGCCAGACAAAGCTAAGTATCAAAACATACAGGCGATGCTCACGATTCTAAAGGCCTACAAGACCTTTAAAATGACCGATGTTTTTGGCGATATCCCTTATTCTGAGGCCGGCATGGCAGACCAAGGTCCTACCAATTACCGACCTGCATTTGATAATCAAAAAAGTATTTACGAAAGCTTATTAAATGATTTAAAAACAGCAGTAGCAAACTTAAGCAGCTCTGCCGATCAGATTAATATAGGAACATCAGAATCCATGTTAAATAGCGATATTGCCTTATGGAAAAAATTTGGCAACTCCTTACGTTTACGCTATGCACTACGTATGAGTGACGCCAATGGAACTGTTGCAGCCACTCATGTGCAAGAGGCATTAACTTTACCACTTCTAGAAAACATTGAAAATATCGGATTGACGCCTGCTGTACAAAATTTCACCGGTGAATGGCGCGAATGGTCATTTCATGCCGGAATTTATTTACGCATGGGGAGTACCGCCTGGGAAATGCTTAGCAACAATAATAACAAAGATGGTTCTGGAATTTTCGATCCAAGAGCCAAAATCTTTTTTGAAACAAATGCTAAAAATGAATGGGCACCGAAACCGCAAAACGTCGCGATGTCCGATGGTGGTGAACCCTATAACCGGCGAAGAGATGATGATTGGTCTAATAAGGGAGCAGGAAACCTGATCTCGAATTTCAATTATTATTTTGGCCGCGATAAAAATATTCCGGAATTGATCATTACTGCGGCAGAAGTCTATTTTCTAAAAGCGGAAGCAGCAGCGAAAGGAATTGGGGCTGCAGCAAGTTTATCTACAGCCAAAACAGAGTATGAAAATGGTGTCAGGTCATCCATTAATTTTTGGACGACCATGGCGATGAAAAGCGTCGTCTGGAAAGAGAACAAACCCACCTCTTTACCTACCAGCACGCAATTAAATATCATCTTGGCTAATCCGAAAGTAGCATTTTCCACCACATTGAGCACTACAAATGCGCTAAAATTAATCTATACACAGCGTTGGTTAGATAATTTTAGACAACCATATGAAGCTTGGGCTTTAACACGGCAAACGGATGCTACACCAAAGTCTTCGGTAAACAACGATTTGTATGAAAAAGAATTTGGTGTAATAAAAAGATTAAATTATGCGGATAAGGAATACCAATATAATCGAGATAATACATTAGAGGCCACAAAGAAAGAAGTTAATAGTACGGAATGGCAAAAAGTAAAAGTTTGGTGGGATGTAAAATAAAAGCATAGTACACATTCATTTTCTAAAACGCCTCAAAATTTGGGGCGTTTTTCTTTTATGTGACGGGCAGAAATGACTGGTCATCTGCCTTAGGATTGGACAACAGATCTTTCTTTTACCCCTCTGTGAGTGGATCATGGGTAATTTCAGATATGATTACCAAGACTGGCGGTTCATTACCAAGCTGGTTATCATTTGCGAAATTAAGAGGATCTTATGCTGAAGTTGGTAATGATCTTCCTTCTTTCCAATTATACAATGTTTATAATATCGGAAAAGATCCATATGGTAATACCACCGCTGGTATGGGCAATACCAAATATAATCCAGGTATTTTGAGCGAGTTGATCAAAACCGTCAAATTTGGTTTCGATACCCGATTATTCAACAGCAGATTAGGATTGGATTTTGCCTGGTACAAAACGAATCCAACCAACCAGTTGATTGATCTTCCAATGAACCCTTACAGTGGCTATGAATATGAAAAAATTAATGCCGGAAATATTCAGAACTCAGGTTTTGAAATCGTATTGGATGGAAGGATATTAACGAATAAAGATCAGTTAACATGGAATTCCAGCCTAAATTTTTCAAGAAACAGAAACAAGATTATCAGTCTTGCCGACAAAGTAAACATGTACTCATTAGGATCATATGATAACATTTCTATCAGAGCCATTGAAGGTGGGTTATATGGTGATATTTATGGCACTAAATTCTTACGAGTTGAGGATCCAAACAGTGAATTTAATGGTCAATTGATCTTAAATGGCAGTGGATTACCACAGGCGGCGAGCGGTCTACACAAACTCGGGAATCAAGCTCCTAAGGCATTGGTAGGCTGGAACAATAATTTTGCTTACAAAAACTTTGGCTTGAGTTTCCAGGTGGACGGAAGATTTGGCGGTGAATTCTTCTCCGGAACAAATCTAAATCTACAGGCAAATGGTAGTGCCGCAGTCACAGCTCCAAATGGTGAACGTAATCCATTTGTCGTAGACGGCGTGATTGCCTCCAATGGAACTTACACGAAAAATAGGGTACAAACAACGCAACAATTATATTGGACACAAGTAACTTCCACTTCAGGAAACTATGGTATTACAGAGCAAAATGTGTATGATGCAACAAATATCCGTTTGCGGAATGTGACATTGAGTTATAATTTCCCAAAAAACATACTTGGCAACAGCATTGTACAACGTGCCAAAGTCAGCTTGACAGCAAATAATGTCTGGATGATTAAAAGTTATGCCAATGGTATAGATCCAGAATCTGTATTTGCCATCAATTCAAATGCAACAGGCTTTGAGAACTTCTCTACACCAACATCCAGATCATTCTTCCTTAATGTTACTTTAGGCTTCTAATCAATAAAAAAGATAAATCATGAAAAATATCATATCAAAAATAGGTTTTGCAGTTCTTTTGGGAGGAGTAATCAGCTCATGCTCTAAATTTGAAGAGATGAACGTCAACCCTTATAAGGCTAACGACGATCAAGTCAAAATCGAATTCTTTTTTAACAACTCACTTACTGGTGCACAACAAGATCCCAATATCGCTGAACGTATCTTTGTCCTCGACTGGAAAACTACCGGAAGACAACATATGACAAACGGTCTTGCGACCGGAACGGTAAATGACGATTGGTCTAAAGAATACTATAGGTATTCCGCTGAATGGATCAAAAATGCGACCAAAGGAATTGAGATTGCCACCAATGAAATTAATGCTGGGTCGGCAAAGGATTATACCAATAATTTACTTCAGATTTCGCGTATCTGGAGAGCATACTTGATCAGCGAGGTAACAGATAACTTTGGCCCTACCCCTATTGCTTTCGCAGAAGGAGTTAATCCAAAATACAGTTCAGTCAAAGATGTTTACTACTATCTTTTCGAAGAGCTTAAAGACGCGACTTCTAAAATCAACTCCGATATTAAAATTCCGGAAGATATCAAAAAATTTGACCGCGCTTATAGCTTCGACCAAGAAAAATGGGTGAGATATGCCAACTCGATGCGTATGCGTTTAGCCATGCGCCTATCTGAGATTGACGCGAACAAAGCAAAATCTGAATTCGAGGCTACCGTGGCTACCAATAAATATATCAGTAATACAGCCGACAATTTCACCGTTGAGGAGAAAGATGGTTGGGACCCTTTTACAGGTGTCATGAGTCGTAGCTGGCATTATCAAGCGCTTTCAACTACGTTAAATAACCTCTACCTTGGATTAGGTGGTATTCAAACAGAAAAACAAGTTGCCCAAGATTTGAAGTCTTCAATTAAAGCCGAAAACTATATTGGCAAGCGCTATAGCAATCACTTCACTAGCATGACCAATGACCCCTCTGCAGGTTACTGGTTAGATGGTTTACCGAACAAAATAGACCCTCGTGCGTTGAAGGCATTTTTTATCCCCGGAGATTTTAACAATCAGAATTTCTTCGACAATGGCGATGATTCTAAAAAAACGGTAGATACCTTAGTGAATGGCAATACCAAAATTGCTGTAAACACAAAATATACTTGGAATGCCTTCTCGTTAGGTGATTGGGCGGCGAAGGGAACAAACAACCGTCTAAGAAGCACGCTCGTAGGAAAGGTTCCAGCTATAGGACTTCAATTTAGAAAGAATTCAAGCAGCCGTATCTTCTTTGCTAACTGGGAAAGCTACTTCTTACTAGCAGAAGCATCGCTAAAAGGATGGGTAACGGGAACAACAGCACAGGCAGCATATGAAAATGGTGTAAGAGCTAATTTCGATTACTGGGGTGTAGGTCAATTTGCTTCTGAATACTTAAGCTCTACCGACTATAACAGAGTTGGTACATCTGTTAGCTTTACGCATACAGCAGAGCCTGGTGACGCACATACTATGGATTATATCGATGGTTATACCAATGCTGCTGGTACA
This sequence comes from Sphingobacterium sp. UBA7625, assembly GCF_002484085.1. NCBI lineage: Bacteria > Pseudomonadati > Bacteroidota > Sphingobacteriia > Sphingobacteriales > Sphingobacteriaceae > Sphingobacterium > Sphingobacterium sp. UBA7625. Next base: position 415 of record NZ_DLJD01000033.1, on the reverse strand, counting down.
GTAAGCATCAAATACCCTGTCAATTCACTTTACAAAAATGGTACAGTACGCAATGACTTGTTGACAAAGATTATTACACAAAAATTCATTGCCAATCTACCTTGGTTACCATTAGAGTCCTGGAATGATCAAAGAAGACTTGGTTTACCTTTCTATGAGAATCCTGCGATTGAAAATGCTTTACCAAACTTACCTGATCTTACATCAGCGAACTTTATGACAAGCAACATCAAATTCTTTCCACAACGATTAGCGTTCCCTTCATCTTTTAGGGATACTGATCCAGCGGAGTACCAAAACGCAGTATCGCTATTGGGTGGCGCGGATAAAGTATTGACACCACTTTGGTGGGCAAAACAGAAATAGACTTTTCATACAACAAGTCAAATTTTGAGAGGCTGTCTCAAAAAGACAG
>NZ_DLJD01000010.1:890-18866 GCF_002484085.1 Sphingobacterium sp. UBA7625 | reverse complement strand
GATCATAATCTTGTTTTTTCAAAAGAAAAAACCAATTTTGCTCAAAAATATATTGCAGGGTGGAGCAGTTGGTAGCTCGTCGGGCTCATAACCCGAAGGTCACTAGTTCGAGTCTGGTCCCCGCTACTAAAAGAAAAAGCCGAGGTGAGAACCTTGGCTTTTCTTGTTTTATGTGCCTATTTTTAATCGTTTTAACTTCCTCTCGCAAAAATAGGGGTAATTTTGAACTTTTGCTATTTATTGTATCTCATGATGTTTGAGTATGTGTTGATTTAGCTGAATAAAATCATGATTAAACCATAAAATCTGATAATCATACATTTTAAGTTGCAATTGAATGTTTATGCAATCGTTTGTTCAATTGGCGCAATCGATTTCGTTCTGTTTGAATTTTGATATACCCCTATCTTCTTCTAGTTTTAGCATTCATGTACCTAAATTTTGATTAGCACGCTAATCAATTTTTAAACTAACTATTAAATATTATGATTTCAAAGATTCTCGACAATCACAAGTTGAGTCTGTTATCATTAGCTTTACTCATAACAAGTACACACAACCCAGCTAATGCTAATGGTCTTAAATTTCCAGACCGTAATGTTCTATTGAACAGTGCTGTTTTTCAGCAAAAAGTAAGTGGAAAAGTACAATCCACGGATGGTCCCTTAGCGGGAGCAACCATTAGTGTTAAAGGTACCTCACGTTCTACTTCGGCTGGAGCCGATGGTCAATTTAGCATTGAGGCTAAAAATGGAGATGTTTTAGTGATCAATAGCATCGGTTACAAGACGCAGGAAGTGACGATAACAGGTGCGGTGGTCAATATCAACATGGAATCCAACAGCGAGGCACTTGAAGAGGTTGTTATTGTTGGTTACGGAACACAACAGAAAAAGGAGAGTTTGACTGGAGCATTGCAAAATGTACAAGGCAACAAGTTGCGTGATGTAACTACACCTTCGGTTGAGAATATGTTGAATGGTAAAGCGGCAGGTGTATATGTGGCGCCGGGAACGGGACGACCAGGTACAAAAGGTGGTGTGGTTATTCGTGGGCAAGCTTCCTTAAGTGGAACAACAAGTCCCTTATGGGTGATCAACGGTGTTATCGTAGGTTCAGCTCCAGGTGATCTAAATCCAGATGATATCGCTTCGATGACGGTGTTAAAAGATGCGGCATCAACGTCGATTTATGGTTCTCAGGGGGCAAACGGTGTTATTATTGTCACAACTAAAAACCCAACAGCTCAACCTTTGGCAATCAATGTTTCCACGAAAATGGGGTTCACTGAACTGACTAATGGAAATATGCAGATGATGAACGGAGCAGAGCTCTATGATTATTATGCTTCATTTTCTAATGCCAATACAATCAATTTTAAACGGTGGAATCCGGAATTACGGAATAGTGATTTCGATTGGTGGAAAGTTGCAACAAAAAAGGGGTTTATTCAGAACCATAATATATCCCTGCAAGGCGGAAGCGAAAAAATCCAATCCTATTTATCTTTAGGTTACTACAATGAAGTTGGTTCAGTTAAGGGTTACGAATATGACCGTTATAATTTCCGATTTAATACAAATTATAAACCGACTGATTGGTTGACCCTAAAACCGTCTGTCGTGGGAGCTAAACGATCTGTTGATGATCGTCAATATTCTACAGCGGCAATGTACGTCAATTTGCCTTGGGATAGTCCTTATGATGCTAATGGAAATTTAGTGCCACATCGCTATAGTGGATGGGTAAATGGTTCGCAGACAAACTATCTATATGATTTGCAATGGAATAAATCGGCTAATACGAACTACGAGTTTATGGGGAATCTGGACTTCGATGTTAAGATTACGGATTGGTTAACTTTTTCATCAATAAACAATTATAGATACAATAGTTACTCCGCTAGTGGTTATACAGATCCAAGATCTAATGGAGGATTAAGTGTGCAGGGGCGCGTGACGGATTATAGGTCAGAATATGCACGTAGATATACAAATCAAGTCTTGCGTTTTAATAAGACTTGGGGTAAACATGCTTTAAACGGTATTGCAGCCTATGAATTTAATGACTATTGGGGGAAAACTTTGGATGCCTATGGAAAAGGTATTGTCCCTGGTATTGAGGTGCTTGATGCTGCTGCAATTCCTGAAAGAACAAAAGGTGGGATTTCAGAATGGGCCACTCAGTCTTTCTTGTCTAATGCTAATTATGCTTACGACAATAAATACATGGCACAAGTGTCCTTTAGAAGAGATGGTGCTTCAAATTTTGGGACAAATGCCAAATATGCGAATTTTTTCTCTGTTTCCGGGGGGTGGAATATTCATCGAGAGGATTGGTTTAAGGTTGATTGGGTAGATAATTTGAAATTACGTGCGGCTTATGGTTCTGTTGGTAATAGACCTACAGCTTTGTATCCACAATTTAATTTGTATTCGGTGTCAAGTGGTGCATCATATAATGGTGTACCTGGCGTATTGATTAACCAAATTGGTAACAAGGATTTGACTTGGGAACAAACCTATACCTTAGGAGGAGGATTGGATGCTGCTTTTTTCAAAAATAGGCTTAGACTGAATGTGGACGTTTATAACAAGAAAACAGATAATATTCTTTACCTCGTTCCGATCAGCGGTCTGACCGGAGTCACTCGTGTTTGGAAGAATGTTGGGAAAATGACAAATAAAGGGGTGGAATTAACTATAGGTGGAGATATCATCCGTTCAAACGACTGGAATTGGAGTCTTGATGTAAATCTGGGACACAATACCAATAAGCTGACTGATCTATTCCCGTCTCGGGATGCTGAAGGGAATTTTGTCGCAAAACCTATTTTTGTCAATGATGGTATAAATATTGCCGGTGCAGCGCAGAAAATCTTAGCTGTCAATACGCCGATTGATACGTATTATATGAAAGAATGGGCGGGGGTTAACGTGGATAATGGGAAGCCTATGTGGTACAAAAACGTTGTAGACGCTGAGGGGAATGAGACAAAGACAACGACTTCAGAATATGGTCAAGCAAGTCTTTATAAAGTAGGACGCTCTAATCCTAAATTGTTTGGCGGATTTAACACTGCTGTGAGTTACAAACAGTTTGATCTGAATGCAGTGTTTGGATATTCTATCGGTGGTATGATGTATAATTACGCGCGTCAGGAATATGATTCGGATGGCGCCTACAATGATAGAAATCAAATGAAATTAATGGATGGATGGAACCGTTGGGAAAAACCTGGTGATGTTGCGACACATCCAGTAGCAAAATATCGCAATACAGATGGGGGAAACAAAGCCTCTTCAAGATATTTGGAAAAAAATGATTTTCTGAGAATGCGTTCTTTAACGCTTGGCTATAATTTCAAATTAGAAAAATATAAGGTCAAAAATTTAAGAGTCTATTTTGCAGGTGAAAATCTATTTACCTGGACGAATTATTCTGGTGTTGATCCTGAAACAACTATTAACGATGAAGGGGTTGTTATGGGGACGGCTGGACCAGCAATTTATCCGGCGACAAAGAAATTTATGTTCGGAGCAAATTTGACATTTTAAACATGATGTGGATATAAAAATGAAAAAAATATTATTTTCAATACTAATTACGAGTACAGTGGTGTCTTGTAATATCGATAGAAATCCTTATGGCTCTATGGATGCGGATTTAGTTACCCAAGATCCGGAGGCGAATTTAGGCGCGCTCATGAATGGTACATATGGCCAGCTCAAAGCTTGGTCTGATCCAATGCATCGCCTTGGTGAATATGCCGGGGATAACATGATGATTCGCGGTACTTCAACCGATGATTTCTATTCTTTTATTTCGTTTGCTAGAAATTCGGAAAATTATCGGTTGCAGACATTTTGGGATTATGGCTATAAGGCAGTTGCTCAGGCGTCTAATATTATCAAATTAGTGAAGGAGGGGCAGAGTGCCGAAATTGATAATCAATTGGGCGAATGTTATTACATCCGGGGGATGATGTATTTCTATCTATGCCGTGCTTTTGGTAAACCTTATTACCAAAATCCAGAGACTAACCTTGGGGTCCCAATTGTTAACGGTACACCAGATGATGTAATTAATGACCTTAATCTGCCTGATCGCTCTACGGTAAAACAGACTTATGGACAGGCGATCAGCGATTTGAAAAAAGCGGAGTCGCTGATGACTATTAACAAGGGGGCGATTTTTGCTTCTAAAGAAGCTGCGCAAGCGATGTTGTCTCGGATTTATCTATATATGAGTGGTACCTACAAGACTCCTAATGCTGCGTATGCACGTCTTTCTGTTGAATATGCCGATAAGGTGATCAATTCGGGGCAATATGTTTTATTGGCCCGCGATCAATTTATGAAATATAATACATTAAGGCCAGAAGATAATAAGGAGACCATTTTTGCAATAAAACGATTGCCTACAGAGTTTACAAGTGATGATTTTGAAAATTCAATTGGTAGTATGTATGCCAATATCAATGGTATTGGTTGGGGAGAAATGTATGCCAGTGCGAAATACTTGAATCTGTTGGATCAGGACGGAAGAAATGATTGGAGACCGGGGCATGTGAAAATGCTTGATGCACGTGCGGCATTTATTGGACCAACTTATGAAAAGGACGCTAAAACAGGTGACTATACCGAGGTTTTCAGATTCATAAAATATGAAGAGACTAAGGATAAACAAGGAAATATTGTCAAGGCTAATAATTACGTTCAAGCTCCAATTACAAGGAAAGGTAATGTTGTTACTTGTAAAGATGGCGATCAAACCTACACATTGACTGTAAAAAATGCGCAGGAAGAGAGCTATACTATTGTATATAAAGATGGTAAGACCTATAGTGGGTATATTGATTACTTCATCACATTAAATAGTGGCTATCCGCAGTTTTTTATCTACAAATGCGCACGCGAAGGAGAGGATTCGCAATTGCATTCACCTGTAATTAGTCGTTTGGCAGAAATATATTTAAACCGCGCGGAAGCAAACGCGAAGCTGGGGAACTATGGAGCAGCCTTAACCGATTTAAATTTAATTCGTACGCGATCTGTGGTAAATGGCGCATACCCAAGTTTAGATGCGTCTAATGCCAATAAATTGATCGACCGGGAGCGTCAATTAGAACTGGCTTATCAGGCAGAAAGAAGTTATGACGTGTTTAGGAATGGAGAGGAGCTTGTTAGACAGTACCCCGGTCCTCATAATCAATATGATAATATTCCCGCAACGGATTATCGGGTAACATATTTTATTCCTCAAACAGCAATAAATTCTTATCCAGGAGTATTGACACAGAATCCAACGTCTAACTAGACGAATATTCATAATTTAAACGCTATAAATGGCTTTACTTCATGGTAAAGCCATTTTTGTTTTTGTGTCTCCATAATCCCTTTTGAATCCGTATCTTTGTACCCTTAACGTGTAATTTAGCATAAAAGTGCCATCTGCTGTGATAGTGGGTGGATCAAATAAAATAAATATGGCAAATATTGTTGCAATTGTTGGTCGTCCAAATGTTGGTAAATCTACCTTATTCAATCGTCTTACCGAAAGTAGAAAAGCGATTGTTGATGACTTTAGCGGAGTGACGCGCGACCGTCATTATGAGACGGCAGAGTGGATCGGAAAGAAATTTACAGTAATCGATACAGGTGGTTTTGTACATGGTTCGGATGATGTCTTTGAAGAGGCAATCCGTGATCAGGTCTATATCGCTATTGAGGAAGCGTCGGTCGTTATATTCATGGTAGATGTTACTACTGGTATTACTGACCTGGATGATGAAATAGCTGATATCCTCAGAAGAAGCTCCAAACCTGTATATGTGGTAGCCAACAAAGTTGACCATGCTAAATTGCATCATGAATCTGCCGAATTTTATGCTTTCGGTTTAGGAGAAGTATTCAATATTTCATCAGCTACAGGTTCTGGTACCGGAGAGTTATTGGATGCTGTCGTATCGCACTTTGAAGAAGAGCAAGAAGAAGATGAAGCTCTACCTAAATATACAATTGTAGGCCGTCCAAATGTGGGTAAATCCTCTTTGACAAATGCATTGATCGGTAAAGACCGTAATATCGTAACGCCTATGGCGGGCACAACACGGGATTCTATCCGGATTCATTACAATCAATATGGACATAATTTCCTTTTGATCGATACCGCTGGTCTTCGCCGTAAATCAAAAGTAAACGAAGATATTGAATTCTATTCGGTCATGCGTACCATCAAAGCATTGGAGGATTCTGATGTTACTATTTTGATGTTGGATGCTCAGGATGGCTTGGAAGCGCAAGATGTGAATATCTTTAACTTGGCGGAGAAAAACCGTAAAGGTATCGTAATCGTCGTCAATAAATGGGATTTGATCGAGAAGGACAACAAGACCATGAAAGCCTTTGAAGACCGTATCAGAGAAAAAATAGCACCATTCACGGATGTGCCAATTATCTTTACTTCGGTAACGGAAAAACAACGTGTCCTAAAAGTGTTGGAAGTGGCTGACAAGGTTTATGCTAATAAAACCAAAAAGATTCCGACTTCAAAGTTGAACGAAGTGATGCTGGATATTATCGAGAGTTATCCGCCACCATCCTTAAAAGGAAAATATATCAAAATTAAATATGTGACGCAATTGCCGGGAAGAACACCAATGTTTGCCTTCTTCTGTAATTTGCCGCAATACATCAAAGATCCATATAAACGCTTTATCGAAAATAAATTGCGTGAGCACTTTGACTTTACAGGTGTACCTATTCAAATATATTTCAGACAAAAATAGATTTCCAAGCAGAGAACAAACATGGACCACAATCTCTTTTTATACAATACGCTTTCGCGAACAAAGGAAAAATTCGAACCGATCCACACCAACCTTGTTGGGATGTATGTCTGTGGACCTACCGTTTACAGCGATGTACACCTAGGTAACTGTCGAACTTTTATTTCTTTTGATTTGATTTTTAGGTATCTACGTCATTTGGGGTATAAAGTACGTTATGTACGTAATATTACAGATGCGGGGCATTTGGAGGGCGATCGTGATGAAGGAGATGATAAATTCGCCAAAAAGGCTAAACTAGAACAGCTGGAACCGATGGAAATCGTACAGAAATATACCATTGGTTTTCATGATGTTTTACGCCTTTTCAATACCTTGCCACCAAGCATTGAACCAACTGCAACAGGTCATATTTCTGAGCAGATCGAAATGATCGAACAGATCATTGACAACGGTTATGCGTATGAAACTGACGGTACCGTATATTTCGACGTCGAAAAATATGTACAGCAGTATGATTATACCGTATTAACCAATCGTAAATTGGAAGATATGCTAAACAACACGCGGGAGCTGAGTGGTCAGGATGAAAAAAAAGGACGCTTAGATTTTGCGCTGTGGATCAAAGCAAAACCCGAAACGATTATGCGCTGGCCGGCACCCTGGAGTGTTGGATTTCCGGGTTGGCATATTGAATGTTCGGCAATGAGCAGAAAGTATTTAGGAGATCAATTTGATATACATGGCGGTGGAATGGATTTGGCGGCTACGCACCATACGAACGAAATCGCACAATCCGAAGCCTGTAATCATACTGCACCTGCCAAATATTGGATGCATACCAACATGCTGACGGTCAATGGTGCAAGGATGTCCAAATCCGCAGGCAACGGATTTTTACCGGGTGAACTGTTCACCGGCAATCATCCCTTGCTAAATAGAGGTTATTCGCCAATGGCGGTTCGCTTCTTTATGCTGCAGGCACATTATCGAAGCACATTGGATTTCTCCAATGAAGCACTTGATGCTGCGGATAAGGGGTATAAGCGCTTGATGAGCGCCATAGGACTCCTGGATAAACTCAAGGTTTCAAAGGGAGCTGACTCGTTCAATCTGGCGGAGATCCGTCATAAGTGTTATGCCGCAATGGATGACGATTTCAATAGTCCGGTGCTGATCGCAGAATTATTTGAGATCGTACGCATCATTAATTCCATTTATGACGGTAAAGCAAAAGTCTCTGAAGAAGGACTGGAAAAGCTGAAAATTTTCATGAAAGAGTTTGTTGAGGACATTCTTGGACTGCGAAATGATCAAGCTTCGGGGACGGATGATATTGACGATGTCATGAATTTAGTGATCAAATTACGTAACGAGGCAAAAGCAAATAAGGATTTTGTCACTTCGGATCGCATACGTGATGAGCTCAATGCAATTGGTATCCAGCTGAAAGATAGTAAAGAAGGAACACTTTGGAATAAGATTTGATAGATAAAAAAATCGAATTTAAAAAAAGAGGAAAAAATGGGCTATTCATCGTCGAAAAGTTTAGATACTTTGAAGACTAAAGCATATTTCCTCTAAAAGAAAACCGAGTGTAATGAGTTCATCCAATACAAAAAATGAACGCTGATAAATAATCATTTGCATATGAATTTTTGGAACAGGTTATCCGTTGTTGCATTGATGAGTACAATGGGTACAACATTGTACGCACAGATACCCGAAAAAGTAGGGAGCTTACTACAGGCAGATAAAGATGCTGCAGCATTAGCGAAAGCGTCTACTCCCCATCAGGCATTTTTATCTATTATTGACAAAGAATCCACATTTTATGTTCCTTCGGCGGTGAATGCATACAATTACCTCAATAATAGGCCCAATATTCCAGATGTATTAAACTGGCAGCCTACTTTTGCGCTTGTTGCTAAAAGCTTGGAGTTTGGGGTGACATCTGGTGCCATGGATTTTCAAAAAGTGGGCGCCCGATTGCGCCACGGCGAATACCTGACCGTATGGAAACGCAACAAGAAAGGGAAATGGTTGGTAGATATCCGTGCCGAAGTGGAGAATAATGGTAAGGATGGTGACTTTGATCTGGAATTTATTGAACCGACGGATTCATGGTATCTCAAGCATCGGTCCAAGGTACGTTTAAACCAGCGTGAAGATATTGTTCTGGAAACTGATAAGTTGATGTCCACTGTCCTTAAAGCGGACAATCCTACGGCTTACAAAGAGTTTTTGAGTGAAGATGTACGGTTTCTGTTTCCATGGACAAGTCCGATGGAAGGAAAGGATAAAATGATGGCCTACCTGAAGAAACAACGAATGACGATCGAAACGGTTCCGGAAGAAGTAAAACGTTCTTATAGCGGAGATTTTGCCTATACAAAAGGAACTGCAACTGTACGACAAAAGGATAAGGTCGTTAAGTATAATTATATCCGGATATGGCAACTGAGTGAATTGGCAAAAGATGATGTAAAGAAGGCAAACTGGAATATCCTGATCGAGATGATGTTTGAGAAATAGACTTGGAGCTATGCTAGAAAATAAAAAAGACTTGAATATGCATTCAAGTCTTTTTTATTTTGGAGTAGGGAGAAATTCCTTATTTTTTTCTCCATTTTTCTAGTTCTTCACAAGCGCCAAAGTCATCACTGATATCAATGAAAGTATTCTTCGCTTTATCGTCAAACCATTTGCTCAGATTACGACGTACTTTATCTTCTTTTGCAGCATCTTTGATCTTGGTGAAATCCTGATCTAAGTTTGCTTTATGCGGCGGGATACGTGTTTTAAGATAGTTAAATCGGTAACCTACCTCTCCTGTTTTATCGGTGAATTGTTCCGGTTTTGAATATTCTCCCGGTTTTAGTGGGTCAATGGCGGTAAATACGGACTTCTCTAAACCATCCATCGGAATTAACGTTGTACGGTTGGATCCTTGTGGATTTAAGACCATACCACCATTAAATTTGCTTTCTTCAGCATCCGAATTGTTAGTCGCAGCATGGTAAAAATCTAATTTCTTGTCGACAACCAATTTATAGATGCTGTCCAATTTGTTTTTGGTTCGTTCCAATGCAGCAGCGCCCGGATTCATTTTCATTAGAATATGGCGTGTATGCACCTCTTCACCGCGCCGTTCCAGTACCTGGATAATGTGAAAACCATATTTTGATTCAACAATAGGTGATATCTCTCCTGGCTTTAATTTAAATGCCATTGCTGAGAACTCTTTGACATAATTGTCACGGGTACCAAAGCCAAGGTCTCCACCATAAGGAGCAGAACCCGGATCCTGTGAATAGAGTCGGGCCATGGTTCCGAAATCCGAGCCATCGACAATCTGCTTGCGGATACCTTCGATCTTCTCGCGTTGCTCTTTTTTCTCTTCGTCGGTCAATTGAGGCAGCATAACAATTTCGCCGATCTCCACTTCTGTATTGAAATAAGGAAGGCTATCTTGATCCAATCCTTCAAAATAACGTTTTACTTCAAGAGGCGTTACATCCACTTTTTGAACGATATTTTGTTGCATCTTATTCGCTTTCAACTGCTCGAAAACGCTTGCGCGCATTTCCTCTTTGTATTGCAGCAAAGAACGGTTCAGGAATTTTTCCAGCCGTTCTTGGCCACCAGCCTGTTGCGACATGTGGCGCAAGCGAGAATTTAAGTTGTCATCCACTTCTGTTTCTGTCACATCGATGGAGTCAATTACTGCCTGTTGGGAAAGGAGCTTCTGAATGATCAATTGCTCAAGAACTCCACATTTAAACTTCTCATTTGGTTTATTCCCTTGAGCAAGCCATTGTGAATATTGCATATCCAAATCAGATTGTAGGATAATTCCCGAACCAACAGTGGCCACTACACGGTCAATAATTTGATTTTGTGCAAAGCTGGCCTGAATTGATACAAACAGCAACAAAAACAATATATATATGTTTTTTTTCATCTAAATAATATATTTCTAAATGCTGATGAAACAATCGTAAACAGTTTTTAACTTCTGTACCGGTCATACAGATCTGTGTTACGATGAAATCATCTAAATCACTAATAATCTCCCGATTCTGTCGTTCAATAGATACTATTTTGAACAACAGCACAAAATTATCAGATTATATGAATTATTCGTATTTTTATTTAACAATATTTTTATAATCCCAATATTTCAAATGGAGATTTTCGACTTGTTAAAATTGATTCGCTAAAAATACGGATTTGCCTATTAGAAAGGACGGTTTTAACCTAATTTAACAAGTTTATCGACGCTAATGATAAGGTCGAAAATATCTTGATTTTTTGCTTCATAGAGCGAACTACAGCGAAATTTTGGTATTTTATTTTTTAATAGATTGTATATATGAAAAAAGCTTTTATTTATCTGATGACACTTTTACCGCTGGCAAGTTTTGCACAACAGATTCCAATGTTTGTTGGAACCTATACGAACAAAACAGAAAGCAAAGGTATCTATATCTATAATTTCGATACAAAGACCGGTGAGGCTGCCTTAGTGAGCACACAGGAAAGTAAGGATCCGTCCTTTCTGGCACGGAATAATAATTTTATCTACGCGGTCAACGAACTTCCAAACCAAGAGGGCACGATTTCCGCCTATTCATTTAAGGATGGACAATTAACTTTCTTAAATTCACTCCCTACAGGTGGAGATTCACCTTGCTTTGTTGAAGTTCATCCGAAAGGGAATCTGCTCGCGGTTGCAAACTATACTGGTGGATCGGCAGCTCTATTTGATCTCGAGTCAAATGGTGTCTTAAGTAAAAGAAGCCGGCTGGTACAACATGAAGGGAAAGGTGTTGATCCTGTCCGACAGGAGAAGCCACACGTTCATTCTACTTTTTTTTCAAGCAAAGGCGACCGCTTATATGTGCAGGATCTGGGATTGGATCAAATCTCGGTATTTCCGGTTAACAAGACTGGGCATGCCTATGGCCTTGCCGAAGCATCAGAAGATTTTTTTACTCCGGCAGGTGGAGGACCGCGTCATATTGTTTTCGATAAAAAGGAAAAATTCCTTTATGCGATATTGGAAATGACCGGACAGATTGCATCTTATAAAAAAGAAGGCAATGATTGGATGTATCAGAGTACCTACGAAATCAACCCCGAGGGATTTAAAGGTCAGAACGGTGGCGCAGATATCAAGATTTCTGCTGATGGGAAATTTATATATGCGACCAACCGCGGTGATGCAAACACAATAGCGACCTTTTCCGTGGAAAAACACGGGGGATTAAAAAAATTGTCCAATACTTCAGTAAATGGAAAGGGACCGCGGAATTTTAATCTTTCTCCCGATGGAAAATACCTGCTGGTGGCTAATCAGTATACCAATAATATTGTTTTGTTCGGTCGTGATCCCAAGACCGGATTATTGACTGACACGGGTAAGGAAATTAAAGTTCCGGCTCCGGTCTGTATTATTTTTTAGTTTTTCAAGCGGAAGTCAAGGAACATGATCTATTGAAATCTAACAGACATAATTAAGGGATCAAAATTTTGATCCCTTAATTATGTCGAAGATATTTTGTTGATGGTGCCGTTTAGCCAAATAATGAAACAGCAAAGTCTAAAAATCTTCTTTTCTGCAATCCAGCTGTCCTTCTTTTTCCAGATCGTTTAAGGTTGTTCCTTTCCAGGTTTTTACACGTTGTATATAGGCAGCCCGTCCGATCATATGAGCGGCAACTGGTGCGGTCAAAATGAGAAAAAATCCAATTGCTATCGCTTTGGTCGTTACGGACACATCCGGGAATGTCATTGCGGCACAGATCAACAAAAGACCAACGCCTAGAGTCGCTGCTTTTACGGTCACTGAAAGCCGTAAATAGAAATCCGGCATCCGTAATATGCCAATTGAAGCGAACAATATGGCCAGTGCGCCTATCGTGCTTAAAATTGCTAACGTAATATCAGTCATCATGGTTTTGTTTTTCTAAATAAAATGAAAAGGCTATAGTTCCTAAAAATGCGATCAGGGCCAAGATCATGGCAATATCTAAAAATACTTCCTGCGAAGTCCGTATACTATAGACTGTGATAATTCCGATTCCAATTGTGATAATGAGATCCAGGGCGATGACCCTGTCAAAGATCTGCGGACCTTTGTACAGGCGGATAAACGCAAGTATAACCGATAGCGTTAATATCGGCAGGATAACATAATCGAAGTAAGTAGCTAAAGTCATCGTAAGAGTTCTAAAAGTCTTCGTTCAACATTGTTTTTTAGCGTGGAGACAAATTGCTCCTTGCTCTTCATGTACATCACATGGATAAAAAGTGTTTTCTTATCCTCGCTTACATCCAGAATAAGCGTCCCCGGTGTGAGTGAAATAAAAGTCGAAAGCAAATTGATCTCCAGATCTGTTTTGGCATCCATCGGATACTTGACGATGGCTGGTTTAATAAAAAATTTGGGCGTAATCACATCATAAGCGACCTGAACGTTGGCGACGATCATCTCCCATAGGAAGAAGAGAATAAAACTAACCGTTTTAGGGACACGATAGAAATAACGTTGATCGGCCTCATTCTTATTCATGATCCAAAGAATGGCAAAGCCAAGTAAAAATCCGAACAGGAAATTTGAATAATACATTGATCCCGTTAGTGCCACCCAGATAAAGGAGAGCATGAGATTCATTAAAAATTGTTTTATCATATTAATTCTGTCCTCCCAATACAGCATTTATATAAGGTGAAGTATCCAATAGTTGCGTAGCGATCTGATCCGCGACATGTATAATGGCTTCTGCATTAAATCCGATATATAGCGATGCTGAGGCCAATATAATGACGGGCAGGAGCAGCATGGTTTTTCGATAGCCGATCATTTTGACAAATTTGTCTTCGATGATCTCTGGCTGTGGGGCATCCTTCCAAAAGACCTGAGCCCACATTTTGGCAATTACATAGAGCGTAATAAAACTACCGATGATCAGCGCCCCCACGAATGCATATTTCTCCAATTGAAAGGCATCTTTAAAAAGATAAATTTTGGGCCAAAATCCGGATAATGGAGGGATACCGACCAAGGAAAACAGCACAATTGCAAAGAGCAAAGAAATTTTGGGGTATTGAGCATATAGCCCGCCCAGCTTGTTCATGTCCATCGTACCCCGGAGTTGCCGAATGACACCCGCCATTAAGAACAAGTTGGTTTTTACCATAATATCGTGAATTAGATAAAAAATAGCACCTAGCAAAGCCCATTTGCTATACAAGCCTAAACCACCGATCATAAAACCGATATGGCAGACAATCAGATAGGAAAATAATCTGCGGATATTTGTCTTGATCAAAGCGCCAAAAGCGCCGGTTAAAATCGTGAGTATGGCCAATATGACCAACAATTCTTTGGTGAAATGGTTTGGAATAAACAATAAAGAAAATACCCTGAACAAGGCATAAATTCCCACTTTGGTCAACAGGCCACCGAAAGTTGCGGCGACAGCAGAAGGGGGCGTATGATAGGAGGATGGGAGCCAAAAATAAAGTGGAAAAACAGCCGATTTAATCCCAAAACCAATAAGGAAAAAAGTAGCTGTAATTTCGACGAGCGCCTGATTTTGTATTTTGGGTATGCGCAGTGCCAGGTCAGCCATATTAAGGGATCCGGAGATGCCATACAAAATTCCGATTCCTGTCAGGAAGAAAGTGGAAGCCAATATATTCATGGCCATGTATTTGACCGCACCTTCCAATTGTGATTTACGGCCGCCGAGTGTCATCAGCACAAATGATGAAATGATGATGACCTCAAACCAAACGTAGAGATTAAAAATATCTCCAGTCAAAAATGCCCCATTTAATCCCATCATCAGGAAATGAAAAATAGGGAAATAGCCATATAAAATACGTTGTCTTCCAACACCCACACAGGAAAAAATGGAAACGGCAAGTCCTGCAATTGAGGTGAGTACGACCAGGGTGCTACTAAAAAGATCCGCAACAAAGACGATTCCAAAAGGAGCCTTCCAATTGGCGGCATTCATGGTCAGGATTTCACCGTCATAAACCTTGAAAAAAAGTTTAAATGCAAGAATAAGTGCCAAAAGGCTTCCACCTACACTCAGGAAACGCTGTGCAGTAGATTTTCGCCAGAGTATCAGCTGGACAATAGCAATAAAAAGGTGCACGATAACCGTGGCAATAATCTGGTTGTCTATCATATATCTTCTTCCTCAGGCGTGTTCAAATCATCCAAATCATCCGTGCCCAGTAAAGCGTAAACACGTTTAAGTAATACGATCGCAAACGAAGTCAGTCCAAAACTGATCACGATTGCTGTTAAAATAAGGGCTTGCGGAATCGGATCCGCATAAATATCCGTAAATACCTTTAAGTCGGGGTCAATTATGGGCGGTTTGCCCTTGATGATATTGCCCAGCAAAAAGATCAATATATTGGTACCATTGCCCAATAACATAATCCCCAATAGTAATTTTACCATGCTGCGTCGCAAGATGAGGTATATTCCGGCGGCATATAGAATACCGATTAATAAAACGAGAATCAGTTCCATTATTCCTCCTCCGTATTTAAAGCAATTGTAAATAAAATAGTTAATACTACACCGATGACCACAAAGTATACACCGAGATCAAAAAACAAGGCAGTTCCGATCATACCGATGACGGGGATCTTTTCCTCCAGCCACAGTCCGGTCATGACCGGATAGCCAAAAAATGTGGGTAAAAACATGCTTACCGCAGCAATTCCAAGTCCAATGGGAATTAGCGACAAAGGTTTATATTGAATGAGCTTCATGGTGTTTTCAGGGCCAAAAGCAAAACTATGCAGTACAAAAGCAATGGATGCTACCAGGCCCCCGACAAACCCTCCGCCGGGGTAATAATGCCCCCTAAGTAGAAGGAACACCGAGAAAAGTAAGAGTATCGGTAATAAATACCGCGTAGCGGTCTGTAATATTGTACTGTTCATTTGTTACTATTTAGCAAGGAGCTATCAGCTCATTTGTACATAACCTTTATCTATCATTATTCTTTATCCGAGGATTTTAAACGTAATTTTAATAAGCTATATACCCCTAATGCAGCAATACTCAATACTACAATTTCAAACATGGTGTCAAAACCTCTGAAATCCACAAGTATTACATTGACGACATTTTTTCCTTTAGCAAGCACATAAGCATAATCGCCATAGAAATCACTGATATTGGTTGTCGTTGGTTCATGGAGTACACGGAGTGCGACCATGGATAGCAAAATTCCAAAAACGATAGCGACCACGGCGTCGCGAATGATGGTGCGTCGGTTGGCCAAATTCAGAAAAGAAGGGAGCTTAAAGAGTACCAATACGAAGAGTACCACCGTGAGTGTATCAATGGTGAATTGCGTCATCGCTAGATCTGGGGCACTGTAAAACACGAAAATAAGACATATGGCATAGCCTACAACACTGGTGGCTACTACGGCTGTTAAACGGGATGAGGTGCGGATGGTGAGTACAATGGCGCCGATCAAAATGCAGACTGTGGTGACTTCGTAGAAACTCACTGGAGATAAGGTTTCCCATTTGATATGGAGTGGCCCGCCCAAGTATAACTGGTAGGCGATCAACAATTCGGCAAATAAGATAATTTTCAACAGATACGAACGCAAATAGCCGTTGTGCATTTTGTTTGTGAAGAAGGTAGAGAACAAAACAATTTCCTGCGCACATAATTGGATGATATATTCAGGAGAAATCTTATTGAAATTTACAATCCAAGCCAATTTTTTCTCGCTGGGCCTGTTTATGAAATAAAGTAACGTACCAGCGGCAATTGTAATAGCGCTTAATAGCAGGATTAAATTAAAGCCATGCCAGATTTTCAGGTGAAATGTTTCGGGTTTTGCAAGTATACTTGTTGCGGTAGGTCCAGCAATCCATTCGCCGACAAGTCCTGGGATGCATCCAAAGACAACTCCTAATATAGCTAAAAGTAGAGGTGGGATCCACATGGCTTTATAGGGCAGGTGGATTGTATTAAATTGCTCGGGTAGCTTACCCATAAAAGGTTTGATGCCGGCCATAAATCCAGCAGAGACCAAGAGTATATTTGTTACTACTGCAGCGACGGTCAAATAGAGAAATAAATCGGGTGTGGCATGTAGTGTTGCCTCGTAAATCAGATCCTTTCCAATAAATCCAAATGTAAGTGGAATACCTGCACTGGAAAGTGCCGCTAGGAAACCTGCGATAGCGACAGGCATTAATACCCTGCGTAGCCCCCGCAAGACTGTAAGATCCCGCGTTCCCGTTTCATGGTCTATAATCCCCGTAATCAAGAATAATGCGGCTTTATATAAAGCATGTACGAGTATAAAGACACTTGCAGCGATAATGGCATCCTTGGTACCGAGTCCCAATAAGAAAACCAAAATACCGAGGGCGGATATGGTTGAATAAGCGAGTACTCCCTTGAGGTCTGTTCTGAAAAGCGAATGGAATGCGGCATAAAGCATCGTGAGGCCACCAATGGCCATGAGGGAATACATCCAGATCGGGTTGCCTCCAAGTATCGGTGAAAAACGGGCCAAAAGGTAGATTCCGGCCTTTACCATGGTTGCCGAATGTAAGTAGGCCGACACAGGTGTTGGCGCCTTCATGGCACCGGGTAACCAAAAATGGAAAGGGAATTGTGCTGATTTCGTAATCGCTCCAAGTGCTACGAGGCCAAAGACCAGGGGAAAGAGTGGATGTTGCTGAATGATTGATACTTTGCCGATGAGTGCTGTAATATGGTAAGTGCCGGCAATATTACCCAGTAAAATAAAACCTGTCAGTAGAAAAAATCCACCCAACCCGGTAATGGATAGTGCGGTNNAGAAAAAATGAGCTGATCGAGGTCAGTTCCCAGAAGATAAACAATAGTAACATGTTGTCCGAGAGGACAAGCCCCAGCATAGCCGACATAAAAAGGCAGAGGTAGCCAAAGAATCGATCGATATATCGATGACCTTTGAGGTAGGCATTCGCGTAAAAGAATATACAGGATCCGATCCCAGTAATCAATAACGCGAAAAGCAGTGACAGTCCATCTAATTTAAAATCCAGATTGATGCCTAAGGAGGGTACCCACGATGTTGATTGTACGAAATAGGAGCCTTGACCAATAGGTACAATATATTGGGCAAAGTATG
>NZ_DLJD01000010.1:436-789 GCF_002484085.1 Sphingobacterium sp. UBA7625 | reverse complement strand
TTTAGTCTTTGTTTTAATTTTTTATTGAAGTGTTTGTTTTATTTGTCAATAAGAACCTTCTACATTTCATAGTTGCCAACGCTTATATAGCGATGAAGGTTTTTTGAAAGTTTACAATATAGTAAAAAAAAGCGAAAAAATGCTAGTTTTTGACCGATTTTCCTATATATAAATGATAAAAGCAGGGGGGGTGTTTTGAATTCGGGGAAAAATCAAGGTTAAAAATTCTTAAAAAAAATGAATGAAAAAACACTAATTTACTGAGAAATATGATTTTTATGCGATGATATTCATATTTAATGTAATAAAAATGTTAAATCTTGTTAAACAAAATTTAAAAATTCTATCTTTAA
>NZ_DLJD01000010.1:0-196 GCF_002484085.1 Sphingobacterium sp. UBA7625 | reverse complement strand
GGAAAAGTATTGGTCCCGAGTAAAGTTCATTGAGGAAGATGCGCATTCAGTTGAGCTTTCTATGATTCATACTGAAGTGATCAATGAAGTCTATCGAATTATTGCTGAAATGCCAGTTGCTTGTCAGAAAATTTTTAAGATGGGTTATTTGGAAGGATTGTCGAATCTCGAAATTACTGAAAAACTTCAGATCAGC
>NZ_DLJD01000045.1:0-62750 GCF_002484085.1 Sphingobacterium sp. UBA7625 | reverse complement strand
TGTCTTTTTGAGACAGCCTCTTGTCTTTCGTATGTTCCAGCGAGACTTTACACAAGTTCCAAAGCTTCCTGCTCACCTCGATCGAGGTGATGCACCAAAGTCTCATAAGCCTTGTTCCAATCATTCGCTTTTAATGCATCCACAATTGCACGATGCTCTTGTTCGGTGTCCAGATAATCCTCCATCTGCCCAAGAATGGCTCCTAATTTCATGTGAAATAAAGGAATATTGCTATTTTTATAAATAGCGATTAGTCTGGAATTGCAAGTACCTTCGATAATTCGTTCATGAAAGCGTACATCGGCCTCACAGGCCCCACCATAATACCCTTTGCTTACCATATCCGAAAAGTCATTGCAGATCAATTCCAAATCATCAATCAGCTCTTTATTCTTTTTTGAAAACAAAATCTTTAAAGCACCGACTTCAAGCAATTCACGCAGTTCACGGATGTCCCGCACATCCTCGACGGTCATCTTTTTCACAAAGCAACCTCCTTTTTCACCAAACTCCACCAAACTCTCTCCAGCCAAACGCATAAAGGCTTCGCGAACAGCTACCCTGCTTACAGCCAACTTATCAGCCCAGGCACTTTCGACCAACCGCGCCCCACCAGCGAGCTGACTTGATAAAATCTTCTTGCGGACTTCCAAATAAACCTTATTGGCAAGCGAATCCTCTTTCATATTGTATACAATTTTCTACAAAAATAAGAATACAAAATCATTTAAAAAATTTAAACAATATATTCCTTTACTAAAACGCCCCCTCACGGGCACCATACTGTCTCCCCGGTGACAAATAGAATAGTTCCGCCTTAGATTTCCAACTGGTCGTATGATTCCCTTTGAGGATATTTATATTAAAGCTACTATTTTTCGATGGATTTTTCACATTCCAGAAACCATCTTTCAGGCCCACGACAACCACTTCGTATTCTTGATCCGCAGGAACAGCGATTTCAATCGTTTTATCGAGATACCGATCGGGTTTGGCTATAACGAGCATACGGTCTGCAATCCGAATCAAGTAATAATCCTCCTTTTCCTCGTAATTCACCTGTAATTTTGCTTCGGCACTTTCCGCCATTTGAAAAACCGTAGCATAGCTCACCTGTGTGCTTTTAGCTTTTGGACTAACTAAAACCCGCGCCCCGCGCGCCTCAGGCCAGGTCGATTTCACCTGATACAGGTCCCCAAATACAAAAGCCGTGGAATCACCGGCATAAACTTTCACCTCCCGATCGACCACAGCAGGCTTAAACATATCGACATAAGTCTTTCCACCCACATTCTTAAACTGACTATTCAAAACAAACCCTGTTTCATTAACGACCGGTTTATTCAGCGTATTAATCTGCCAGTAGGGCTGAAATTCGCTATTATTGATTTTCAATTCATCCAATAACACAATCGCAGCAGGCACATCTTTCCGTTTCAGATTCAAAAACAGAAAACTCTTTGCGTACGACTTTACTTTAGACGAATAGGCAGCAGTAAGGTCCACATTAAAATAACTGTAAGCAGGTTGGATAGGATCCGCACCAAACGCCGAAGCCCTGATTTCTCCGGTATGGTACCAGGAGTCACCGAGCACTTCCGCTACGGTACGCGGAAAACGCTGACTAAAGCGTGTCCCACCATCATTAGTTTTGGTCCGGAATAAGAGCGGTTCAGCAGGATCGCGAACCAATAGCATACTATGCGCCGCGGAGCGCTTATTAAAATTAAAGTCATAAGGTGATCCATAAGAAAGATATAAACCCAGATCACCCACCTGAATACCATGATGATAAATCTGCAGGGCACCGGCATCCGCATGTTGATGATTTCCAAAATGATAACCACCGCCTTTAATCTCAGCAACAACCTCCTTACTTGTTTTCTCCTCACTCCATCCCGTCCGGGCGACCATAGCCCCCAAAACCGATCCAAAATCTTTGGTCAATGGCAGCTTTGAGCGATCGAAATCTGCTTTGAGCTTCGGATCATTTAACAACAGAAACAACACCGGATTGTCGGGCAAACCACCCTGTTTCAAAAACTCTGCCTTGATCATCGCATTTCCCGAATAGGCATAACACAGCAGCATTGTCTGGGGATTTTTCCAATAAAAATCATCACTGGAATTATACTTCACATTAAACATATCGCCGTCGCGCAGCATTTTACCGTCAGGCGTACGCATGTACAACCAATAATAGGGCATATTCTTGATGTTATCATCAAATACGGGATAACCCAACATACGGTAATACAACCAGGCTGCATGCATTTCCCAGCCAAAGCGATAACCACCATAATCAACCCCCTGGTTGTGCCGCGGGGACTGATATTCGAACTTACGCATCGGCACAAGCTGCTCCAGAACACTATAAGCAACATATTTATAGGGCTCAGGATCTTCATCATATACCGCCAAACTCCAGGACAGCATATCCCGGCAGATCTGCGCTTCGTTACCATGGCCGTTAATAATACTTTCCAGTCCGTAAAATGGCGGCCAGCCCACCTCCATATCCATGACCAATCGCTTAAAATCCTTCCGCATCTGACTTTTAACACCGGCATCCATCAGTGGATAACACCAATCATAGACCAATGCCCCTGTATAGATCGCACGCCCCAATTCGCGGGTAATATCACCGTGTGTTACATTCCCAAATTCCAGAACTGACAAATAACGCGAGACCAGATCCACAGCTTCCCTGCCAACTCGTTCATCCTGCGTCATAAGGTAGTAAAAAGCTTTCTGCTCAATGATATGCTCTAACCCTTCATTGTAAAATATTTCCTGATGTTCATTGGTCGGAAAGGTATAGGGAGCCAAAGCCGAGACTTTCACTTTATTCCATGCCGGACCATTCTCCTCAGATAAAAGCAGCGCCCTGACAACAGGTAAGCTTTCTTTATTCACCCACAACCTTGGCCTTTCTTGCGGCGGTGTAATTTTAGGCTGATAATGTACAGCCTCTAAAGGTGCCACAGGCGGAACATAGGGCCTGATGCGTAAGCCCTGCAACATTAAATTTGCAGGCAGCCAGATTTTTAATTTTTCCGTTGTATTCAGGAGCTCAAATTTTCCAAGCTCCTGATGCCCACCTTTCAGTTTATCATACACGATACGTTTTGTCACCCGCTGTCTACCCAACTGAAAATAGGCGACTTTTGTCAGTAAGCCCGTTTCATCCTCCTGTTTTAACCGCTCCAGATCCCGGGGCCGAGCATCTGACTCCAGCACATACCACCCTGCCTGCGGCACCTTAACCGCAACTTCAATATCTGCCAAACGATCAGGGTAACCTGAAACGGGAACGGTTTTCAACACCAGCCCCCGCTCATCTTTTCCTTTTGGTTTTTCATAAACGACGGTCTTTTTATTTAAATCACCCCGACTCAAATCAACTAGAATCTCTTTTTGCTGCGCATGGGAGGCCGACGTTGACACCAACACCAAAAACAACGAAAAATATATTTTCATCCAACTCATTACCAATGATACAATATAACTATTTAACCAACAGGCGGAAGTATTTTTACTCCCAACCTGGATTTTGTGTCAAATTTGGATTCACATCCCTTTCTGCCTGCGGAATAGGCCACAGATAATAATGATCCGGGAACCCCCGCTGCCTGATCTGCGTCCCGTTAAAATCTGTCATCCAAACTTTATTCACGACATCTTTTGCGATTTTCCATCGTCGAATATCCGAATACCGCTGCCCTTCACCGGCCAGTTCTACCATACGTTCGTGACGTATCTTCTCACGCATCAGTTCCTTACTCAAGCCAGAAGGCAGATCAGGCATTTTAACTCTTTTACGAACCGCATTCACTGCATCATAGACCGTTTGATCAGGCGCACCCAAGGTTTCATTCTTTGCTTCAGCATACATCAAAAGCACATCCGCCAGGCGAATCAACGGAAAGTTTTGCGGCATATTATCCTGAAGCGTATAAACAGAACCTGTCTCCACAAATTTGCGCCATGCATAGCTACCATTTGTCCACACGGGCACATAGGCATTCGGGTCGGTGCTCGCTACCGGAAACTTGTAGAGATAAGTCACGCCACCTCTCCCCACAAAAGTTGACCACGGCACAACAATGGACTGCTGCAAGCGCGGATCGCGTTTTTCAAATAGCTTACGCACCGAAGCCTCGTCTTTCCAATCCTCCGCACTATTGGGGTTAAAAGGCTGCCCTTTTGCATTGGTATAATTCGCAAAATTAAAAGCCGTTCCATCTTCCATATCAAAAGCATTGACAAGCTGAGGCGTGGGTCTTGTCCTTTGGGACCCTGTCGTCGCACCTCGGGCATTACCGTAATTACGGTCGGTCGCTATACCGTGCCCCTGTTCAGCAATATATTGCACATCAAAGATCACTTCACTATTGTTATTGCCGGCAACCCGAAACAAAGTATGGAAATCAGCAAGCAACTTGCGGTCACTTTTATCCATCAGCTCCTTAAAATCAGCAGCAGCTTTTGCATATTCCTTCGCCCAAAGATGTGCTTTGCCCCGCATGGCGAGGGCAGCCCATTTGGTCACACGCCCCTTATTTGAAGCATCATAAGTATCCGGCAATGTCTCATAAGCTTCGGTCATGTCTTTAACAATGAACTCGTACACCTCTTTCTCTGTATTCCGGGGCTCATAAGATTCATCCACATTAATAGGAGTTTCATACAAAGGAACTCCACCGAAATAATCCCATAATTTAAAATAAAAATACCCCCGGAAAAACTTAGCTTCGCCAATACTCCGTTTTTTTATAGCGTCACTCATTGCGATAGCAGGAATATTCTTCAGAGCCGTATTTGCACGATACACTCCTTTAAAAAAGATCCCCCAGGAGGTTAGGTAAAAACCTGCGTTGGCAGGAAAAACACCCGTTGTCAATCCTGTTGCAAAAGACTGATAGGATATATCGGTAAAATCATCCATCATCCCATAAATCACGATACTATTGGTAAATTCCCTATTAGCATGGTAAAGGGTATTCACCCCCATGACAGCATCTTGCTCAGACTTCCAAAAACTCTCCTCCGAAAGACCGACCAGTGAGTTTCGGTCCAAAAAATCACTACAAGAACTTAGTAGCGCCAATGCAAATGATGCAATTATTATTTTGTTAAATTTCTTAATCATGGCTTTTCGTCTTAAAATGTTACATTTAAACCAACTACCCATTGTTTCATTAAGGGATAAGAGACACTGGCGTTCTCCGGATTATAACCTTTGAACTTTGTGAATGTAAAGTAATTCTCCAGATTAGCGAATACACGTAACCTATCCACTTTAAATTTTGCCGAAGCCTCTTTTGGCAAAGCATAGCCCAGCTGTAGCGATTTTATTCTCAAAAACGAGGTATTATGCAGCCAGTAGTCACTGTATACGGTATTTAAAGCACTGCCCGAAGTACGCAGTCGCGGATATTCGGTAGAATGGTTTTCAGGTGTCCAGCGGTTTAATATTTCCGCATTCTGCAAGAAACCTTCATTGATGTTGAAGGTATTAAAACCATCGTTACCCCAATATTGCTTCACACCACTAACACCTTGTGCCACGACGTTCAGATCAAAACCCTTAAAACCTGCATTCAGACTCAATCCATAGGTAACTTTAGGCAATCCCGAATAATTCTTGACAACCCTATCCTCCTCATTGAACACCTTGTCGCCGTTCACGTCTTTGTACAACATATCCCCCGGTTTAGGCTCTCCGCCCACATATGTCCCAAAAGTATAACCATCTGTCTTCAATTGATCAATTTCACTTTGGTCCTGTATAATTCGATCAAATTCAAGCATATAAAAACTATTGAAAGGCTTTCCTTCCATGGTAATATAACTTTCATTGATTGATCTATTGCCGTTGAACTTAATCACTTTATTATTCAGGAAGGACAGGTTACCATTTAAACCGTAGGACCAATCTGCACCTATTTTCCCAAAATATCCAAGCTGAAGATCAACCCCTCTGTTACGCATCTCGGCAATATTCTGCCAGGGTGGCGAGAAGTTACCCATAACCATCGGAATAGGGATCTTTGTCAGGATATCCGAGGTGTTACGATCAAAATATTCCGCGCTAAAAGTCAACCTATTATTTAACAAAGCAAGATCCAAACCGATATTAGCGATCGTTGTCGTTTCCCACTTAATTTTACTGTTCGCAATTTCCTTTGGCGCCACCCCTTGCTTCAGCTGACCACCAAATGGATACAAATAGGAACCGTATACGACTTGATAAGTATAATCGCCGATTCTATTATTCCCCAGCTTACCCCATGAACCACGAATTTTAATTTCATCAAATATAGCTTTCAAAGGCTGCGCAAACTCCTCTTCCGTTACACGCCAGCCCGCTGAAAAGGACGGGAAGAACCCCCACCTATTCTCCTTTGCAAATCGGGAAGAACCGTCATAGCGTGCATTTGCTTCAAATAGATATTTCCCTTTAAAATCATAATTCAAACGGCCAAAATAAGACTGAAGGGCATCATCTGTTCCGGAACCATTGATCGCTTCAAGGTTTGCCCCCGCATCCAGAATATAGATCGCATCATCCCCCAATATATCATTCTTTTTTGCATCAAATTTGTCCATACGGTTATACTGCTGATCAAAACCCAGCAATACCGCCAAATGATGATTGTCCGCAATTGTTTCACGGTACCGCAACAGGGTATTCAGCACCGTTGTATAATTACGGATGCTACCATTGAACAAACTACTTACGCTTGGCTTTTTTTGATATTCCAATCCGGTCTGTAAGTTCCACAAGTAGTAAGGCCGCACATATTCCCAATTCCGGTTATTATTGTAATTAAAGCCAAAACTACTCTCCCACTCCAGATTTTCCATGAAATTCACTATACTAAAAAACTTAAGCCCAAGCTTTTGCCTTTCGTAGTCACCCCGAATATTATCTACATAAGCTCTTGGATTAGACCCCTGAGGCAGCCCTGGAAACATCTCCCCTCCATAACGGCCGTCCTCATACTGTGGCACAACTCCCGGCGTCGTATTACGGATCGCTCCAAAAAAGCTATTCACATCCAGAGGCTGCCGGTTTGACCAGGTACCAAAAACATTTCCGCCCAAGGTCAAGATATTCTTGATCTTCGTATCGGCATTGATCCGAAAATCATATTTTTTGAAACCGGAATTATCCACCACTCCCTTGTTATCCAGAAAACCCAAGGACATGGCAAAATTTCCTTTTTTACCGCCGCCACGAACAGACAGTGTATGTTCGGTTAACGGCGCGGTATTCAGCATTTCCTTGTACCAATCTGTATTTGGATACAGCGGATTACCTGCCGCCGACTCCTTTCTCCAGGTATCAATTAATTCAGCGCTATATTTTTCCCGCCCTTCCGACTCGTTAACAAGCTCCATATGGGTTGCCATATCAGTTATAAAATCGATATTTTTAGCCACTTGCTGGCGCCCGAAGTACCCATTATAGGTTACAGTAAAATCTTCTCCCTTCCCGCGCTTGGTAGTTACCAGTATAACGCCATTCGCAGCCCGGGAACCATATATTGCAGCCGATGACGCATCCTTCAACACGGATATACTTTCCACATCATTGGGATTGACATCATTCAATGCACCGGGCACCCCGTCAATGACAACCAAAGGGGAAGCATCATTCATTGTCCCCTTACCACGAATCAACAGATCAAATCCTTCTGCACCGGGACTACCGGAGGTCTGCGCAATATTAAGTCCAGATGCCTTACCGACCAAAGCGGATGCCAAATTCATGTTTGGCCGGCTCACCGTTGACTCATCAAACCTAACACTGGAAACAGAACCCGTCAGCGTCTCTTTCTTCTGCTTACCATAACCAATTACAACGACTTCATCAAGCGTACTTTCATTCGTTTCAAGCACC
This sequence comes from Sphingobacterium sp. UBA7625, assembly GCF_002484085.1. NCBI lineage: Bacteria > Pseudomonadati > Bacteroidota > Sphingobacteriia > Sphingobacteriales > Sphingobacteriaceae > Sphingobacterium > Sphingobacterium sp. UBA7625. Next base: position 54,841 of record NZ_DLJD01000045.1, on the reverse strand, counting down.
AAAGCCTGCACATCCCTTGCCAAAGCCACCTTTGTACTAAAACCGATCAGGCGAAACTGAATCTGATCCGAAGAAGACCCATTCAATTTGAACCGCCCCTCCTGATCTGTCACCGTAACGGATGAGTTTTTAAGATTGCGCACCTCCACTCCAGCCAGTGGCTGACCTTTCGCATCGAGCACCTGCCCAACGATCTGCTGTTGAAAATTTGCTGCGCCCCCTGTCGAAGTAAGAACGCGTTGAATGGGAATCTTTTCCAGGTGAGGAAAAGAGGGAACAGTGGCAAACGCACCCATTGAAATAAAAGGCAGTCCAACCAAAAGGCAGTTCCTGTTTATCACATCCCGGATTTTAATCTGTTTTAGTATCATGAATACTCAGGTTAAAGTGGTTAAATAAATGATTTATAAGCTCTTCAGTTTATTGGTATTTTAAAGAAGCGGCATTTCGTTTTATAATTTACAATGACTTCGCTCCTATACTTTATCATAGTGAATACAATAATATATATTTTTTGTATACAATTCAATATTTTTTTTACTTTTTTACAAAGCATCCTCCCTAATAAACATAGGCCAACCTAGTAAAACTATCTATAGAATTAACTAATAACAACACTAAATCGAATTTAGCAATGCGTATCTAATAATTTTGTATACAAATTACATTATTTTTTGTATATTTATTTTTAATAAACTAATTTTGACATAACCAGATAAATCAAAAAAGTAACCATTGACCGACAATGAAACAACAAATAAACTATGTTTGGTTATTGCCATTGATGTTCTTCCTGTCTTCCTGTTCTACAAGGGACGAAAAGGAGACAGTGATAATCAATAGCATCCAATTGGAGAACAGCATACTTTCTTTATCCAAAGAGGCCACTGGCCTACAAGTTCCATGGGACTTACAATACGATCATGTAAACGGGGCTATTTTATTTTCGGAAATTGGCGGAAGTATCCGAAGGCTGGATATACAAACAAAAAAGGTCAGTTTAGTCGACAGCCTAAAAGACGTCTACCATCAGCGTACGCTCGGCTTGTTAGGTATGTCCCTGTATCAGCCTGAACACGAGCAGGCCTACCTCTATCTGTCGTATACCAGTAAAAGAGACAGCCTTATTTTTTCAAATTTATACCGCTACGATTATAGCGCCGATGGCAGACTGTCCAACCCAAAGCTCCTGTTGCAGATACCCGGCAATAGCGGACACAATGGTTCGCGCGTCATTGTATCTTCTGACAAGAAAGTGTATTGGGCGACAGGCGATGCGGCAAGTGATACCTTTGCCCAGGATAGCAGTTCGTTAAATGGAAAGATCTTACGGTTAAACTTGGATGGTACGATTCCTTCGGATAATCCGATAGCAAACAGTTATGTTTATGCCTGGGGTTTCCGTAATATGCAGGGACTTACCCATAACGACAAAGGAACAATCTACACCTCCGAACATGGGGATGCCATTGAAGATGAGATTAATCTTATCCAGCCCCTTAAAAATTATGGCTGGCCGCAAATTGAAGGTATGATTGATACCGAAAAGGAAAAAGCTATAGCCAAGCTAAGCCCTCGAACTGAACCGATAAAATCGTGGACACCAGTGGTTGCCCCCTCCGGAATGGCTTATTATGGTGCCGCAACCATTCCTGAATGGCAGAACAGCTTGATTTTAGCAACGCTAAAAAACCAGTCCTTACGGATTCTGAAATTATCAGCCGATGGCAAAAAGATAACCGATGAAAAAGTTTTATTTAAAGATCAGCTTGGCCGCTTGCGCTCGGTATTGGTTTTACCCAACGGCGATATCTATTTCTGTTCGAGCAACCGTGACTGGAATCCGCAAAAAGGATTTCCAAAGCCAGATGACGATGTTATTTATCGGCTTCGGCTTTCAGACAAGGCGGCCGCTCCCATCCTTAAGCCACAAACGGCCAACAGTATCGCGCCGACCGTAAAAAACGGGCAAACATTATACGATTCCTATTGCGCTTCCTGTCACAAATCTGACGGTAAGGGACTGACAAATACATTTCCGCCATTAACACAGTCAGCCACGGTCATTGGTGAGCCCAAACCCCTATTAAAGCTGCTTTTACATGGACTGAACGGTCAGTCGATCAATGGGGTCAACTATGAGGGTGCAATGCCGGCATTTTCGTTTCTCAAAGACGAGGAGATCATCGCGGTTGCAAATTATATTCGAACTCATTTTGGGAATAATGCCTCTAAAATCAACCAACAGAACTTAACCTCATTACGCTAAATTTATGGAACAGCAACAAGCTCCCAAACGCTCCTTATTCAAGAACTGGTTATCCATCCTGGGACCGGGTGTCATTACTGCGGCTCTGGTTTTCGGCCCAAGTAAAATGACCATTACATCAAAAATGGGCGCCGATTACGGTTTTTCACTCCTTTGGGTCGTCGTTGTCGCCATCTGTTTTATGACAGTTTTCACCAATATGGCGGCACGTATCGGCATTGCCCGTGACGAATCCCTCCTCACTTTAATCCGAAATAAATTCGGGAAGACAATATCCATTGTTATTGGCATCGGTATTTTTCTCGTCGCCACCTGCTTCCAATCGGGCAACGCCACCGGGGTATCCATTTCCATTTCGGAGGCAACAGGAACAAATCCGCAAATTTGGATTATTGTGTTCAATGTGATCGGTATTCTGCTACTCTTCTTTAAATCATTCTACGCACTGCTGGAAAAATTAATGCTGGCATTGATTATTCTTATGCTCTTTGCCTTTCTTTCAACAGCGATTATGATTGAGACCCCTGTAGGCGACTTTCTTAAGGGATTTGTACCAAGTATCCCACCCGGCTCAGTCGGCCTGATCATTGCTTTTACGGCTTCCTGTTTTTCCATTGTGGGCGCTTTCTATCAGAGCTATCTCGTACAATCCCGGCGCAAATTATCCGGCGACCAGCAGACGACCCAAAGGCAGCTCATGGGAAGCCGGATCGGTATCATTATCCTGGGCATTATGAGTGCCGCCGTAATGGTATGTGCGGCGAACACACTCCATCCTCAGGGCATCAAACTGCGTTCGGCTGCTGAAATGGGTCGTGCGCTGGAGCCACTTTTGGGAACTTATGCTTCGCACCTCTTTTTCGTCGGACTGTTTGGAGCCTCTTTTTCGTCCTTAATTGGAAACGCCGTCCTCGGCGGATCATTACTCGGTGATACCTTTGGTTATGGCAATAACCTGAACCATCCGAAAGTCAAGCTGTTCATTTCCATGGTTATGATTTTTGGTTCTGTCATTGCCCTTATCTTCGGAAACCTACCCTTGGAACTAATTGTTTTTGCACAAAGCATCACCATTTTCCTTGTCCCTTTTATTGGTATTATCCTATTTCTCATCGCCAACGATCAGGAGATCATGGGCGATCTCCGAAACAAACCATTGACGAAATTGTGGGCCGTCCTGGGACTTGTATTGCTCGTCGCCCTCGCTATCAGTAATTTTTACAATTTAATCAAATAAATCAGCTATGGATAACAACACTTTAGCAGCATTAGAGCAACAGATACTCGCGCCATCGGCGGAGCTCATTGAAGACATAAAAAAAATCCAGGGAGACATCCTATTCTTAGGAATCGGCGGAAAAATGGGGCCAAGCATGGCTAAATTGGCTATTCGGGCGATTGAGGCTGCTGGCATTGAAAAAAAGGTTATTGGCGTATCGCGCTTTTCAACGACAGAATTACAGCAGGAATTAGAAGATATCGGTGTCTCGACTATTGCCTGCGACCTATTAGATCCCAATCAGCTCAAGGAGCTTCCGCAGGTCCCCAATGTCATCTATCTGGCTGGCCATAAATTTGGCACAACGGGAAATGAGGACTTCACCTGGGCGATGAACACCTACCTCCCCGGAATGGTTGCCTCCCATTTCGAAAAATCCAATATTGTCGCCTTTTCATCGGGTAATGTGCTTCCTTTTGTGCCCATCAATCGTGCCGGAGTATCCGAAGAAACTACCCCAGAACCTGTGGGTGAATACGCACAATCCTGCTTGGGCCGAGAGCGCATTTTCGAATATTTTGCCAAGAAAAACCATACACCGACCCTTATCTATAGACTAAACTACGCTGTCGATTTTCGCTATGGTGTATTGGTTGAAATAGCAAAAGCTGTCAAGGAGCAATTGCCCATAGATCTGACAACCGAAAACGTGAATGTAATCTGGCAAGGGGACGCGAATGAAATTGCTTTAAGATCCCTATTGCACTGCCAGACTCCTGCAAAAATATTGAATGTGACCGGTCCTGAAATCCTATCTATACGTTGGATTGCTGAGCGATTTGGCGAACATTTCAACAGTACACCGGTATTTATAAACCAAGCTGCAGGAACAGCCCTGCTCAACAATGCCTCTGAATGTCACCGCCTATTTGGCTATCCAAAAACGACCATCCGGGAAGCCATTGCTATTACGGCACACTGGTTAATGAACGGCGGTGAGCTCTGGAACAAAGACACCCATTTTCAAGAAAGAAAAGGGAAATTCTAAAGAAAAACAATTATTCCAATGAAAAAATTAGACGCTAATTTACAACAACATCTCCAGGCCGGAACAGTCATCCCCGCCCATCCCCTGGCTCTTCATGAAGACCGCAGCATAGATGAAGAGTCTCAACGCCTTTTGACAAAATATTATATCGCAAGCGGAGCTGGAGGAATTGCCGTCGCCGTACATTCTACCCAGTTCGAAATTCGTGATCCAAAAATCAACCTATTCGAAACTGTTTTAAAATGGGCCAGCGAAGAGGTGGACAAGGCGCAGCTTCAACGCCCCTTCCTTAAGATTGCGGGCATCTGCGGACCTACCGAGCAAGCGATACAGGAAGCAAACACAGCACTTATATATGGCTATGATATTGGCTTATTAAGTATGGGCGGGCTCAACGGATGGACAGAAAAGGCTATACTTGATCGGGTACGTGCAATTGCCGCTGTCATTCCGGTATTTGGATTCTATCTCCAACCCTCGGTGGGCGGACGTATTTTTTCCTATTCCTTTTGGCAGGAGTTTGTTGCGATAGAAAATGTTGTTGCTATCAAATGTGCTTCTTTCAATCGCTACCAAACACTGGATGTCATGCGTGCGCTCGCAAATTCAAATCGTAGTGATCAAATCGCCATGTATACAGGCAATGATGACAATATTGTCAATGACCTAATGACCACTTATCAATTTCCAGTGAACGGGAAGATTGTTGAGATTGATTTTAAAGGGGGCTTACTGGGTCATTGGGCCGTGTGGACGCAAAAAGCAGTAACACTTCTGGATGAAATTAAGGCCTACAAATGCAATCCTGATAATCAGACAGCAAGTCACCTATTAAGCAAAGCTATTGCAATAACCGACAGCAATGCTGCATTTTTTGATCCGGCAAATGCTTTTCACGGCTGTATACCGGGGCTCCATGAAGTCCTTACGCGTCAGGGCTTGATGAAAGGTACTTGGTGTATCAATCCAAAGGAACAACTATCGCCGGGGCAAAAAGAGGAAATCGACCGTGTGTACAGCGATTATCCAGAACTAAACGACGATGCATTCGTACAAAATTTCTTAGGTCTAAGATAACTTACTGCGTACTACTTTATAAACTAAATTATGGCAAAATTAACCAATATCTCCTGCCTTTTGCTCTGCGCAACATGTGGCGCCAGCCCGCTGTTTTCAGTAGCCCAACAAGCAATAACCTACGATGGTTTAGTCAAGGATAAGCAGCTTAATGTTGGACTAGCTGGAGCTACCATAAGAACCTCCAGCGGAAAGTACACCTCAACAGATAACGAAGGAAAATTTAAGCTCTTGGCATCACCTGGGGATTCCCTGACCATCACCTCCGTGGGATATGATAGCTATCGGGTAGCTTTGACCAGTACCCCAACGCTTATTATCCCCCTAGTCAAGTCGGCCACCCAGTTGGAGGAAACCGTTGTCATTGGCTATGGTTCGATCAAAAAAAGCTCTCTAACCGCCTCGGTATCAAAAATTGAAAATAAAAATTTGGACCAGGTTCCAAGCGCACGGCCGGAGACCGCACTTCAGGCTAGATTACCAGGATTAAATATCTCGCAGACCCGAAGTACCCCTGGTGCCGCTCCCGTCATACGGATTCGTGGTATAGGCTCAATTTCTGCTGGAAATGATCCGCTTCTGGTGGTTGACGGATTCCCCGGGGCGAGCTGGTCCAATATCAATGCAAATGATATTGAATCCATCGAAGTATTAAAAGATGCATCAGCGGCATCAATATATGGGTCACGAGCCTCTGGTGGGGTCATCATCATTACCACAAGAACAGGGAAAGCGGGCAAGCCCGTTGTACGTGCAAATGTCCTGGCAGGATGGTCACAACCTATCCTACATGACGATTTTATGAGCAGCCAAGAGTATTATGAAACCATTATTAAATATCAGAATCGGGAATACTTTTATGTAGGTGGCGATACCAGCCTCCCACTGTGGGGGGACTCACGCCGCCCGGCAGGCTACCAGGTGAATCCGGACATACTGAATGGTAACGACGTCAACTGGCAAAATGCAGTAACCAAAAATGCGCCTTTTCAAAGTTATGATCTTTCTGTAACCGGGGGTACTGAACAGACTAAATATTACCTCTCTGCAGTTTATAAAGACCAGCAGGGAACGCTGTTAAACACCTTTTTCAAGAGTTATGGCATGCGGGCTTCCGTAGATACGAAAATCAACGAACGGTTCCAGATCGGTGCAATGCTCAACCCAACCTATCAGTCAGCTCGCACCTCCCCGTTGACAATGGACTCCTACAATAAATACCCCCCTTTTGTTGCGATCCAAAATCCGGATGGAAGCTACCCTAAAGCACGTGATTATTGGGGCTTCAACGTATCCTCACAAGCCAACCCAATGGGAATCTTGATGGGAACCAATAATCAGGGACAGACACTCAGTGCATTGGGCAATATCTATGCCGTCTACAAAATCCTCGATGGCCTGACATTTAAAACGACCCTGAATGCAAATATGTTTTACAACAATACGGATAAGTTTCAGGCTTCTTGGGCATCCAATACCGGACTTTCCTCAGGCAATGCCGCAGATTCCCGCATCATCACGCTGCTCAATGAAAACACGTTAAATTATAACAGGACGTTTGCTCAACATCATGATGTTTCTTTAATGGCAGGCGCTTCTTACCAAAAAGCTACAAGCCGAAATATCAATTTGCTGGCCGTCAACGGAACATTCAACAACAATATAATTGAAACATTAAATAATGCCTTGATCAATCCCAACGGAAGCAATACCTTAAAATCCGTCTGGGGAATGATTTCTTATTTTGGACGTGCAAATTACGCTTATAAAGAAAAATACTTACTCTCTGCGTCCATCCGTACCGACGGTTCGTCGCGGTTTGGACCCGATAACAAATGGGGGCTGTTTCCCTCAGCCTCCGCGGCCTGGCGCATTAGCAAAGAAAACTTTATGCTGGACCAAGATCTGATCTCAGACTTTAAATTGCGTGCAAGCCTAGGAAATTCAGGCAATATGAACATTGGCGATTTCGCTTATTTAGGCCTGGTCACTGGCGGATTATATACGGTAAATGATCAAACACAGAACTGGCTAGCACAAAGCAGTTTTGGCAATAATAAACTAAGCTGGGAAAAAACCAATGAGTTTGACCTTGGCATTGACCTGTCGTTTTGGACAAATCGACTTTCGATCACCGCCGACTACTACCGTAAACGTACAAAAAACCTGCTCTACCAAGTCTCCATCCCCGGTACAACCGGCTTTACCAGCTCTCTATCCAATATTGGCGAAATCGAAAACAAGGGCTTCGAATTTGATCTGAACAGCAAAAATCTCATTGGCAAATTGAAGTGGAACACAAATTTCAACTTCTCCATCAACCGCAACAAAGTGATTAATCTGGGCGGTGTCAATGAAAGGATGACGTCCATTTCCTATGGTATGAACTGGCTACTTCGCGTGGGCGAGCCGATGTTTTCCTACTACGGATATAAACATATTGGCGTTTTCCAGAGTGAGGAACAACTAAACAGTTTACCGAAACTGACGGGCGAAAAGCTTGGTAATCCCATTTATGAAGATATCAATAAAGATGGTAAAATAACAGCTGACGACCGCAGCATCCTTGGTAACTTTATGCCTAAAAGTTACTGGGGGATGACCAATACATTTTCTTACCGCAACTTCGATCTTTCTTTCACCCTGCAGGCCGTAATCGGATCAAAAATGTACAATTTCGAGAATCAGTTTTATCAGGGTTCTGTACTGGGGAATATGAGAAAATCGCTGGTTGCCGGCTCTTGGTGGTCGCCACAAGACCCTGGCGATGGCCATACTCCAGCCTTGTCTCTGAGCCAACTAAGTTTTAACGCCAATTCGGACCTTTACATTGAAGATGCCTCCTTTTTGGCTTTACGTAATATCAATTTTGGGTACACTTTCCCGACAGATTTATCTTCAAAAATGGGCATAAAGAGCCTTCGGCTATTTACCTCGGTAAACAATGCTTTCTTGTTGACAAAAAAAGGTTTTCACGCCTACAATCCTGAAGGTTATACGGGTGGTGAAGTCGGTGGTATCAGCAGTACGCCCGGTTATAATGTGGGCTCTGAACCCATAAGCCGTGTATACACCTTTGGATTAAATCTCAGTTTTTAATTATTAATGTGTGCCTATCATGAAATTAAACATAACAACCCTGCTACTGGCTTCAAGTTTGCTGTTCGGCAGCTGCACGGATGAATTATTGAACACAATTCCACCATCATCACTGACAGACATCAATTATTACAATGATGCCAACGATATGGAAAAAGCCGTCCTCGGTATTTATGCTAAAATGCAAAGCCGAAAGCCAAATGATTATCAGTTGCTGGAGCTTTGTTCCGATAATTTATATGGATCAACCAATACCGGTTTTGCGGGTATTCCTGAAATAGATGCATTGGCCATCTCTCCGACCAACCCTATCCTGACCGCTTTCTGGCAGGAAAGCTATGCGGGAATTTTTAGGGCCAATGCCGTGATTTCGAATATAGACAAACCTAAAGATTATACCGAGAGCAAAAAAAATCAACATCTGGGCGAAGCTAAGTTTATGCGGGCTTTATTTTATTTTGATCTGGTCCGAACTTTTGGTGCTGTTCCTAAAGTACTTACAGCATTGTCGATTGACGAAGCCAGACAATACAAAAGAAGTGCTACGGAGGCGATTTACGATCAAATTATTCAGGACCTGAACGATGCGATTGAAAAACTTCCGTTAAAATCCGCTTTATCCAGAAATCGGGCAAGCAAGGAAGCAGCTCTTGCACTGCTTGGCAAAGTATATGTGGCAAAAAAAGACTGGACGAACGCTGAGACAGTGTTGCGACAATTTTTCACCAGTTATGGAGATAATTATACGCTGGTCGCTGATTATAATCAGTTGTGGTCACTGGAAAATGAGAACAATAGTGAGGTTCTTTTCAGCATTGGCTATACGGACGGTACCAACGGTCAAGACCTGTCTACAGCATTTGTTCCTAATGGCGGAATTTATAATTTGGTGTCCCGCGGTTCTGAGGTTGCACTCCCTTCCTGGAGTCTACATAAAAAGATTCAGACTGATGATAAACGTCTTCGCAAAACGATTGAATCAAATTATTTTTCCGCAGTATCAGGTGGACAAAATGCCATCTATTTTCCATATGCCTCCAAATTTATTGTCAAACACACGGCATTGGCAGCGGGATTGGATCTTCCCATTCTTCGATTGGCCGATATCATTTTACTGTATGCAGAAGCGCTGAATGAAAACGGCAAACTTGGCGATGCAATAACACAACTCAATAAAATACGTCAAAGGGCATTCGGAAATCAAAATCATAACTACAGCATTGATCAGCTGACGCAAAAAGACCAATTTGTTACCGCATTGCTCGATGAACGACAGATCGAGCTAGCCTTTGAATGCGAACGCTGGTACGATTTGGTCCGTAAAGGAAAAATGACGGCAGTGATGAAGGTCGAAGAACGTAATTACAATCCTTCCTCACAAATCGCTCAGAAAGTCACGTTATCACCCAAAGATTATATGCATCTTTTCCCGATTCCACAAACAGAAATCGATCTGGTCGGAAAGACCATCCTTGAGCAGAATCCAGGCTATTAAAACGCATATATAGCAATGTTGGCCATTGCCAGCATTGCTATCCTGGAAGTTTGCCGCACAGGCTGTTTGATTTTCACAATAATTTGTTTGAATTCTATATATTTTGTTTCCATCAATGGAATTATTTTTGTCGACAAATTATCAAGATGAAAAAAAACGCTAAACCCCGCCAATCTTTTATTCCGACGATACTGGCTTTTGCACTTGTTCCCATAACAGGGCTTGCTACTGACATCTATCTACCTTCGATGCCACAAATGGCTCTGGAACTCGGTCTCAGCGAAGGTCACATCCAGTTAACGCTTTCATTGTTTCTAATCAGTTATGGTGTCGCACAATTCTTCACTGGCGCACTTGTAGATGCCTGGGGACGATATAAAATTAATCTGATTTCACTGTTTCTCTTTGTCCTTAGTTTTTGGATAACCGCAACTACACATGATATCTGGGTCATTTACGGTATGCGTATTCTCCAGGGAATTCTGTCTGCGTTCGTTGTGATTTCCAAACGGGCCTACTTTGTGGATGTGTATGAAGGAGAGCAGCGCAAACATTACCTCAGTATTATGACCATCGTCTGGTCGATCGGACCTATTATTGCTCCTTTTATTGGCGGATACCTGCAAACACAGTTTGGATGGCGGTCTAATTTTATGGTTCTTGCCGTTTATAGCGCTATCCTTTTTGTGCTGGAATTGATCTTCTCCGGAGAGACGATCAAACAAAGAAAACCATTGCACATCAGCTATCTTATCGGCGAATTTAAAATGATGTTAAAGACAAATGACTTCACGTTCGGCGTATTGATGTGCGGGATATCTTATGGACTTGTTATGTTTTATAACCTTAGTGGTCCATTTTTCATCGAGCACCAATTGGGTTACGGGGCAATCACGACGGGGTACATATCGCTTATCATGGGATTGGCCTGGATGTGTGGAGGCTTTATTGGAAAAGTATTGATCAAAAGAGCCCTCCTCCCTAAATTGCGAATGGCAAATTTTATTCAGATCATCTTGGTGTTAGTCATGATTGTGGTCTCTCCCTATATAGCAAATTTATATACCTTGACATTCTTTGCGTTTGCCATCCATTGTACAGCCGGATTTATATTTAACAACTATTTCAGTTATTGTCTGGGCAGATTCCCCTTGTCGGCGGGGATTGCAGGCGGATTAGTCGGTGGAATTACCTACCTGGTCACATCCTCCTTAAGTTATGGCACTGTCAGCTTGGTCAACCCTTCGTCTCAGCTTGAAATCGGACTGGGCTATGCTTTATTTGCGGTACTGGGCTTGCTCACTCTTCTTTTCATTAGTAAGTTAGCTAAAACGAATAGGCTGTAATATAAACAGATAAAACTACATTGTAGATTTTAAGCCACACATTCCGATAAGGGTGCTATTTTATTTTTGGAATAAGTTTAAAAACAGTTATCTTTGTATCATCATAATTTAGGTTTATAATTGGTTATTGAAGGTTTTCATTCTCCCCGTTTGAAAACCTTTTTTTATGCGATACAATTTCTCTTAATTTTCTTTCACACTCAATTTTTCGATGTACGTACGCGGGCTTTCTTTATAGAATTTCTTAAAGGTCTTACTAAAATATTTTGGATCATTGAAACCGACTTGATAGGCAACTTCACTGATACTCAGTTCGCTGTTGTGTACTAATATGTGGGCGGCCTTTTTTAGACGGACCATATTGATAAATTCGACCAGATTGAGACCAGTTTGCTGTTTTATTTTGCGGTATAAAACGGATCGGCTCACCCCTATTGCCTTCGTCAATTCCTGTACCCCGAAGTTTTCACAGCCCAGGTTTTCCTCCACGATACCCAATACCTGATCCAAAAAACGCGTTCTTTCGGTTGTCTCTGTTCCCTGGCCTCCCAGCAGATAATTCTGCACAAACTTTTCTTCCAAACGTTTTCTTGTCTGTATAATGTTGGCTATTTTCTGAATCAGGTGTGGCATACTAAATGGTTTGGTAATATAATCGTCGGTACCAACTTCAAAGGCTTCAGTAATATAAGGATCTGCCGTTCGGGCAGTCAATAAAATAACAGGGATGTGGTTTGTGCTATTATCATTTTTTATTTGCTGCAACAATGTTATCCCATCGCAATTGGGCATCGTTACATCAGAAATAATAATGTCAGGTTGCCTCGTATGAACTAATGCCAGCGCCTCATTTCCGTCATTGGCCTCTAAAACCACATATTTCTTGCGTAAATTTTCAGAAAGGAAACATCTGAGTTCCACATTATCTTCGGCAACGAGAATAACCGGTTTTTCATCCGCTATGTGCTCCGCCTCGATATCGTTTTTGTCGTGATTATCCACCTGTTGATCCGTGTGTACGGTCACGTCGGATTCAGCCATATCTGTTAAAAGATCCGTGGTACTTGAGGTATCCATACTCAAATTCTGCTGTGGCAGACTAATCCGGAAAACAGTATTGTACGCCAGAGCTTCTTTTGCCATATTACTTTCAACAGTTAACAAGCCCCCATGTAAATGGATGATGGATCGTGACAATGCAAGTCCAATGCCACTGCTGGTGGCGACGATTCTGTCGGTATTTGCCTGGTAAAACTGTTCGAATACATGGGGAATATCTTTTGCCGGAATCCCTCTACCGGAATCCCATACGGAAATAAGTAGTCTGGTATCACCTCCAACATCCTGCAATTCGCTTTGTACTTTTATCCGTCCCCCCTTATCTGTAAATTTAAAGGCATTGTAGATTAGATTGACAAGTACTTTTTCAAACTGTTCAGGATCCAGCGTTGTCCTGTAATCGACGGGGATATTATTTTCGAGAAAAAACTGGATATTATTCTTTTCTGCGATAAAATGGAAGTTTAATAAAACATTTTTAAGGTATTCGGCGACCAGGACTTTCTGATAATTCAGTTTCATTTTTCCACCTTCCTGTTTTCGAAAATCAAGCAGCTGGTTAACCAGATTCATTAAGCGGTCAGCATTCCGTGTGGCATATCCCAAATGTTCTTTTGCGTACTCCGATAGGGAATAATCCGTTTTCAACTGGTTCAAGGGACCTATAATCAACGACAAAGGTGTACGGAACTCATGTGAGATATTTGTAAAGAAATTCAGTTTAGCCTCGTGCAATTCTTCTTGTTTTTCTGAAGCGAGCTTCCTGATCAAAAGGTCGCGTTTTAGTTTATTTCGACCATGAAAAAAACGAATAATCAAAAATACAACAAAGCCTAAAATCAAAAAATAACCGGTATAGGCCCACCATGTTTTCCATGGCGCAGGGAGAATCCTTATTTTTAATACCCGTGGCTTTTCATTCCAAATGCCATCGTTATTAGATCCTTTTATCCAGAGTTCATAATTGCCCGGATCTAAATTCGTGTAGGTTGCTACCGGATTTGTTACGTAATTCCAATCCTGATCAAAACCTTTTAAATAATAGGCATATTGGTTTTTTTCGGGATGAACATAATTTAACACGCTGAATTCTAAGCTAAATACATTCTGATTATGATCCAGCACCAATTCATCAATCATGGAAATATCCTTGGCGATTACGCCATCCACGTCAGGCCTGACAGTACGGTTAAACAATTTGAGATCAGTAAACTGTATCGGCGGCACATAACTATTCACACTCAGACTATCGGGATTGAACAGGGTAAAGCCGGAAAAACTACCGAAAGCGAATTTTCCGTTGCGCAGTATCGTGGCTGCATTTTGAATATACTCATTCCCCGGCAAGCCATCCACTTTTGTATAACTTCTAACACTCCCCGCTTGCGGATCGAAACAGGTAATCCCAGTGTTGGTACTCAACCATAATTTGTTTTTAAGATCGCTCAAAATACCAAAAACATTATTTATCGGTAGACCATTCTGTTTATTGAAACGCTTAAAGGCTTTCTTTTCGGGTAGATACCGATTTAAACCACCCATATAGGTTCCAATCCAGATTTGTCCTTTTCTATCTTCATGAATACTAATAATATCATTACCACTAATCGAAAGGGAGTCATTTTTGTGATTCAAAAACGATATGAATTTATCGGTACCTGCTATTTTAAGATTTAGTCCATTAGAAGTGCCGATCCATAAATTACCTCTGGAATCCTCCATGAGTGCTCTGACCATATTTGAGCTCAACTGTTTACCGGCGACGTTGAAGGTCTGGAAATAACCGGATTTTTGATTTTTCCGCTGTACCTGCAAACCGCCACCAAATGTTCCGATCCAAATATCGCCCTGGCGATCTTCCAACAGCGCATAGACATTATTGTTAGCTAGCCCATTTGCCGCATTTGGATCAAAACGAAAATGTTCGTATACCTGCTGCCCCTTGTGTCTCAAATTTAATCCACCATCATAGGTACCGACCCATAAATTTCCCTCCCGATCGCGACAGATAGATTTCACATTGTTATGGCTTAAGCTTCCAGCATTATTTTTATCGTGTCTTTCATTAAAAAATGAACCATTATATCGGTTAAAATAATTCAATCCACCACCTTCTGTGCCTATGACTAGCTCTCCATTCGGGTTCTCCAAAAAAGCGCTGACAACATTATAGCTCAAGCTATTTCTTCGGGACTGATGCGTAAAATTTTGAAAATTAGGTATATCCTTATCATAGATATTAATTCCGCCAAAATAGGTTCCGATCCAAATAGAACCTCTTTTATCCTGAAAAATTGGTCGAATAGAGTTGTTACTTAAACTATTGGGATTATTATCGTCAGCCTGTATAAATAATAGCTTTCCATTTCGATACAGATAGAGACCGTTGAATGTTCCAATCCATATGCTGCCATCATCAGCCTTCTTTAGTGAACGGACATCTTGGTTTGCTAAATTTGCAGTCTGGCCATCATGCCCCATCAGGGAAGATACTTCGCCCGTATTTTCATTGATTATTTTTATTCCATTATATTTTGTTCCCACCCAAAAGACTCCGGGAGCAAATTCCAGTACAGCCTGAAATCGCTGATTTACTTTATTAATCAATCCTTTCTGATTGAAATAGGTGCGTAACACTTTCAACCTATTGCCGCCTCTAGAAGCTGACTGCATGAGTACAATTGCATCATCTGTGCATAACCATAATCTTTTCTTCCCGTCTTCGTAGATTGTTCTAAAATTCCTAAAATACGAACGCCCATTGCTCCCTTCTACCGTAATCTCATTAAAAACAAGCTCAGCTTCCAAATGAGCTCCTTCTTTTATCCGATATAATCCAACATTTGTTGCGATCCAAATTAGGTCTTTAGAATCCTGAAAAATCTGATGCACATTTACTTCTATTTTCCCACTGTTGCTCTCTACTACGGGCAAGGAGATCCGCGCAAAATTATCTGCATCACGATTGTATAAGTTAAGACCGCCTGTTGTACCTACCCAAAGTCGTTTTTTTTTGTCTTCAGTGATCGCCTGTATAAAATTATGCTCTAAAGAAAGACTATCCTGCGGATTGCTTCTATAAATTGTAAACTTGCGGCCATCATATTTATTCAGGCCGTCGCGGGTGCCGATCCACATAAATCCCAAGTGGTCCTGTTCAATAGCAAAAACACTCCCTTGCGATAAACCTTCGTTTACATCCAGATGTAAAAAACGATAGTTCTTTTCCTGTGCATGAGAAATAGAAAAGGTAATCAGTGAACTAAAAACCCAGAGTATATAAATACGCAATGGCATCATAAGGAATATAATTGAAATGGATAGGCTAAAAATAATCATTCCATTTTATAAAGCACCAATAGTTATTTATTTAACCTATCGTTTAATTGTTGCTCATAAAGCGACTCAATCTGCATTTTTTTGTTTTGATTTTCCCAAAATCCAATGGGCCTATCTTTAAATCTTCCGGGGATTTTTTCGCCGCTTACTCCTATTGCAAAATTTTGTCCTGATGCCCAGGGTCGCTGTACCGCCGCTCCCCGGACTTTGCAATTCCATAATACCTGTGTGACTCCGGCCCAGCCGTGCCCACTTCCCCAGTTGCCCCGGTCCTGAACATTAATTTCGCCATCGGTCGTAATCTGATCGTACAAGGTACCTACAGCCCAACGATGATGTGGACCAATATCCGCGTGCGTATCCGTTGCAGCAGAAATACTAAATACATTTGGCCCCAATGTTCTCGCCCCAGTGACGTAATCATGCCTTCCTTCTGTGGTATATAATTGCGTAAACAGATTGAGCTGTCCATTGTTATTGAAAGAGTACCGACGCCCCCCTGTAATTTGAGATTTAGCATCAAGACATTTTGACCTGATGACTGTTGTCTGTTTTGCTAAGGGTCCCAAGCTTACTGCCGCATAGCCGAAATAGCGAGCTGTAACGTTGCGCACCCAGGCATTTTCAACTTTATCAAGCTCAACGGCTATCCAGCCATGATTTTCGTCCGTTTCATTGGTAAATTCGGATTCAAAACGTAGATTTTCAACCCCTACTTCCTGAATACGTCCCGGAAACTTAAAAGGTACGACCGATACTTTACCAAACTGCGGATCTATGGCCATAACGACCGGATTATCCAAAAACAACGTATCTCCGCTAATGGCTGCGATAACACGTTCAAATTTCAATTTATATTCTTTGGTTGTCCATTGTTTTGTTCCTTCCCTTGCTATAATTTGGTCCATTTTAACTGCTTTAATCCAGTCCGCATTGAGTTCATAAGAAAGAAGTATTGATGCCCCTTTCTGAAAATCGCGACTGTCGTCCACAACGACATACTTACTTCCGACGGGGATATATATTGACTGAACCACATGTCCTTTAGCCTGGTCTTCGACATAGTTACCATCACCTGAAATTTTCAATAGGCTACGCTGTTGCTTTCCTGTGGCACGCAATAGCGTTTCACCTTCATCATCCCCTTCTCCTCTCAATACGATACCACTCGATTTGATCAGTAGACTGCCGGGTATATTGTAAATTCCTTTTTTCAGCGTTATCGCCCCTCTATATCCGTTTTTATCAAGGGGTTTGTTTGAGATTTCATCGATGGCACGTTGTATCATCTGCTGATCAGTTCCATCTGCTGTAGGATGCAATGAAATAGTGCTGGCAACAGCTGGGAGCGGTCGATCGCCCTGATGATAACCAACCCGACTGAAATCAGGTACCATATTTCCCTTATCATCCGGAAAATAGATGAGTTTACCTTCGGGGTCTTTTCGAACCAGGCTTGATTGTGCCCGTCCCGAACGCAAACTTTCCTCCCGAAGCAGGGCTTCTAAAAAATAGTAATCTGCGTAACTTAATGGCTTATCCACCTCTGAATTAGAGGGTTTCGACCCGGTACTATGCAGTAATATAAACCCTTTATTTTTATTTGGAGGAGACATATAGTGGTCAATCAGATTAGACATTATTGTCCGCGCTTTGCTCAAATAGTCTTTACCCTGATTGCTAAATGTACTCAGCTCCAATAGTCCCGACGCGATTACGGTGGCAGCTGAAACATCCCTCGGTTCATTCGGAATATGAGGTGCATCGAAATCCCAATAAGGGATTAAATCCTTGGGCATACGTGGATGGCCAAAAAGCCAGTGTGCAACCTTTTCGGCTTGCTGCAGGTATTTTGGATCACCGGTCTCGCGATAGCACATGGTATAACCATAGAGTGCCCATGCTTCTCCCCGAGCCCAGGTAGACTCATCACTAAACCCTTGATGTGTATTTTTGTGTTGTACTTCACCTGTTGCAGGATTATAGTCAATAACATGATAGGTACTATAATCCGACCGAAAATGATTTTTCATCGTTGTGTTTGCATGACTTACAGCGATATGATAATAGCTAGAGTCCCCAGTCAATTTTGTTGCTTCAAAAAGCAATTCCAGATTGAGCATATTATCAATAATGACCGGGAAATCCCAACGGTGGCTATTATGATCCCAGGAACGGATGCATCCGACCTTAGGATTAAAGCGTGTTGCCAAAGTTTTAGCGGATTGGATAATGACATCGCGATAATGTGCATTGGCCGTAAGACGATAACCGTTACCAACACTACAGAAAATCTTAAAGCCCATATCATGGGTTTTCCCGTTATACTGTTCGTCTTCGATACCTCCGGTCAATTCACCCGCCAGTTCTTTCCATTTATGTTTTCCGGATTTCTCGTATAAATACCATAAAACCCCAGGATAAAAACCACTTGTCCAATCGCCACGTTTAACGGCCACCAACTCGTTATTTTCGGAGAGTGTACGTGGAGATGCTAATGTAGAATCAGCTTTTTTTAGCACCTGTAGTTCTTTATAGAGCAATTGCGACTGTCTATCCGCACGATCCCAAGCTTTTTTCAATTGGTTTGCGCTCTGCGCTTTTGTTTCCTGAATGCCACAAAGGATAGTTGTCAAACTCAGTATCGAAACAATAAATCGTCTTTTTCGGATAAAACGATTCGAAACATCGACATGTTTTGACAGCAGTATATTCATATTGAAAATCATATTACATTTAGGTTTGTTTAAATAAAAGGTTAATTGGTAAGATTTATAGCTGGATAAAATTGGTATCCCAGCATTACAACCATATTAAAGGATTACGGATGGGCAAGTTACGAATGACCTCTTCCTCCTTGGGATTATGATCGAGCTCAACCCAAAGTTTCAAATAGCTGCCGTCTTGGTAAGCGGTTGCAGCAAAGATAAGAGCAGGTTGAGCAATAGGCCATTGCTCCCAGTACATCACGTCTTTTTGATAAGGCCATTTGTTCTTATCACTAATATAAGGTATCATAAAATCCACCCCTTTTTTGATTGTACGTCCATCGGGTAACGTATATTGCCACAACGGTTCATTTGTTGTAGACAGGATATGGCAAATCATGGTCATGGCATCTAGATTAAAGAGGGAATATCCAAAAGGCTTGGTCCGTTGGAGCTCCCGGGGAAAGCTACCATCTTTTTCCATCTGGCTGGGTAATAAAATTTGCTGGTAGCGTTCAGCGCACATCTTGAGCAAAGCTGTATCCTGCACTAGACTGGCAAAGGATGCGACCTGCATAACCCAACAGGTGCCATGATTGTTTGCTGCATTCATTTCGTCTTTACCATATTGGTGCTCAGTCAACCAGCGCAGATATGTTGCAAACCAACGATGTATAACATCTTTGGTTGACTGTGGAAAGTTTGGATCATTTTCGAGCACTTTGACGCCCTGCGCCACTTCCATTAAATGAATGGTATCAATAATGCCGATACCGCGACCTGTAAATCGTCCTTGTACTGCTTGGGCATACAGCAGATTTGGATTCATCATCGTCTCCGAGTCGACAAACCAAGCTTTCAAATGAACCAACGCCTGCTGCACATATTTTTTATCCGGATTCAAACGGTAGGCCGAAGCTAGGGCGCCGATAATTCGACTAAAACGGATCATGGCTTTTCGATGGTCAACAAAGTTGGCTGGATTGCTCATACCATCCCGTTGGACATAGGGGGCGCCCGCATCCATTGGATCTGGCCACCAATAGTCGCCTTCCGAGTAAAAGTCATGGATACCACCGCTACTTCGAACTGCAGGGTAAGCCGTCACGGTCAAGGGCTTTTGCTTCATGGCCCATTTTGATTGCTTTTTTATAATAGGACGCAAAACCGTCACGATTTTACTCTTGAAAGATCGATTGGGTTCATTCGCCCCAGCGAACAGGGGGAGCAGCACAATCCCAATAAATGTGCACGCTAGTCTGAAGATTGATTTTAAATTCATTTCCTTAGATTTTTATATGCTATATCGGGATAATTCGGTACTCCTTGCCCTTGACTGTTTGAAATTCAATTTCAAAAGTTTCTTTGATTGATAAAGGCGATAATTTTTCGCGGTCAAGGATATGGTATTTCAATGAACCTGGTTTGTATAGCAATTCATTTTCAGCCCCATTGACTTTATTCCCACTCGTTCCAATTACCTTCACTGGCATAGAGGTGCGCAACTTGCATATTCCACCTATATTGGAAACGATGCGTGTCTGTTGCAATTTATTATCCTTCCAATCGATGTCTACTGTAAAGTTTCCCCTTGCCTTAATTCCCTTGATATGCCCTGTCGACCACTCATCGGGCAGCGCTGGCAATAGATGAATAGCACCATCGTGACTTTGCAAAAGCATTTCAGTCATTCCAGCTGTTGCGCCAAAATTGCCGTCGATCTGAAAAGGGGGATGTGCATCAAATAAGTTCGGATAAGCACCACCAC
This sequence comes from Sphingobacterium sp. UBA7625, assembly GCF_002484085.1. Lineage (NCBI taxonomy): Bacteria > Pseudomonadati > Bacteroidota > Sphingobacteriia > Sphingobacteriales > Sphingobacteriaceae > Sphingobacterium > Sphingobacterium sp. UBA7625. The sequence continues at coordinate 34,414 of NZ_DLJD01000045.1, read as the reverse complement.
CGCTCATCTGAGCGCGATCCAGTTTGGGATCAATAAAGTTCAGCGCATCCTTAAGAATTTTATAAGCGTGGTTTCCATCCTGTAATCTTGCCCACCAATTTGTTTTCCATGCCATCGACCAACCTGTACTCACATCACCACGCAAAAGCAGTGATTTTTTTGCCGCAGCGGCCAATTCACTATTTTCTGTAACGCTGATCTGGTTACCAGGATAGAGTCCAAAAAGATGCGAAATATGTCTATGCTGATCTTTGGGATCATCCCAATCTTTAAACCATTCTTGCAGTTGACCATACTGTCCAACCTGATAAGGATATAATTTTGCACTCGCCTGTTCCAATGTCGATTTAAACTCAGTGTCGATCTGCAGTACATCGCAAGAGCGAATAACCGCAGTAAATAGCTCGCGGATAATGGCCATATCCATCGTCGATGCCCTAGTCAATTGATATTCTTTTCCCGCTATTTTAATTGTATTTTCAGGTGATGTAGAAGGATTTGTTATCAAGTATTTGTTAGCAGGATCAGCGATCAGCCAATGCAACATAAACTGAGCCGCCCCCTTCATCAGTGGATAGGCTTTATTTTGGAGAAAAGATTTATCTCCTGTAAAACGATAATGCTCCCACAGATGTGTGCTGAACCAAGCAGCGGCCATTGGCCATGCAGACCATCGTGGCATACCTTTAGGGTCCCAGTCATACCCTCCCGGAGGAGAGGTCTTGGCCCACAAGTCCGAATTATGGTGAACTACCCAGCCTTCCTTTATGTTGTAATTTACGGCAGCAGTTTTCGCTCCATTGACGGCCAGTTCCTCCATAAAATCAAATAGCGGCTGATGGCATTCAGACAGGTTGGTATTTTCCGCCAGCCAATAATTCATTTCGGTATTGATATTCGTGGTGTAATTACTTCCCCAAGGCGGCTGTACATGATCATTCCAAATCCCCTGTAAATTGGCGGGTCTTCCCCCTTGTCTCGAACTAGCGATCAGCAAGTAACGTCCAAAATGATAATACAAAGTCAGTAAATCCAGATCTGTAGGACCTTTTGAAAATTGCACAATCCGCTGGTCGGTCGGCAAATTTGCATGTGTTGAAATTCCAGCCAGTTCAAAATCTACCCTGTTAAACAGCGATCTATAATCCTTCTGATGATCAGCAAGCAGTGTTGTAAAGTTTTTTACCGCGACCTGTTTCATTAAACTGCTAACTGTCGCCTTTACATCTTTTCCAGCTTGGCTCGGCGATTTGTCGAAACCATTAAAGCTGGTCGCTTCTGTCAGTAACAATAGCACCTCATCAGCACCAATGATACGAAGCTTATCCTTTTCTTGCTGTACCTTCCCTCCTTTTGCCTGTACTTTAACACGCATTTCGAAAGTCATCCCCTTTCCCTCAATGCTATCGTAAACCACCTGTTTAGGTTCGTAATCCCGATTGGCCACAAAACTGGGGGCTTTGCCCACAAGGCTTAGTACATCGTTGCCGAGTGCCGAAACGGTACTTTTCAGTTTACTGGTCATGGACAGATCCAAAGTGATCGATTTCGTTTTATTTGCTTTTAAGCGAATGACCAAAGCTTTGTCGGGGTAGCTGACAAAGCTTTCTCTTTGGTATTGGACACCTTGATACGTATAACTCACCGTACTTACAGCCCCTTCCAAATCCAAATCCCGTCGATAAGCATTTACCTCCTTCTCGTCTTGATGAAAATCCAGCCACAGGTCACCCATAGGTAAATAACGTGCTGAATAAGGGCCTTGCATTTTCTTCCAGAGCACAGCAGCCTCTTCATATTTCCCAGCTAAAATAGCTTCACGTACCAATGGTAAAATTTTCGGACCATTGGGATTGTTTCCAGCCTCAGGTTCGCCCGACCACAGGGTATTATCATTAATCTGAAAACGATCCCTGCTCACCCCGCCAAAGACCATTGCTCCTGTCGTACCGTTACCCAATGGTAGTGCCTCCTCCCAATATGCAGCAGGTTTATCGTACCATAGTTGGCGCTTCTTTTGTTTATGTTGTGCATGACCACTGGTAGCAATGGCCATTATCCCGAGCAAAAGAAAAAAGCTCAAATTAGTGTTTAATTTTATCATCTCCCTATTTTTCAATTGTCAACAACGTACTTTTTGATTCGTCCATCCGTCCAGACACAACTGCTTTTCCTTCGGATAAGCGAAGCCGTATCAAGGCTCTTCCATTGTATGCCTGTACTTTTCTCGCCCCTATGGATGTTCCCTGATCAATGATCAGCTCACCATCTCCTGTAGCATCAAAATAGATCCAATTTTTGGCATCCAGACAAAGAATACCATCTTTATCCAATACCTTGGCCTGCACCGTTATGATATCATCTTCCTGTGCAATTTCTTCAACCTGTAATTTCGCGGGTTTGCCCCAACGCTGTGTCTGATACACCTGCTCAATTTGATCTGTCATAAGCTCCTTACCATTTTTGCTAACCGCTTTGATGAGATTTTTCCCCTCGCGTAACTTTACCATCCAACGTAATCCGGCAGCAGGAAAATCTTGGCTATTTCTTTTCTTTATCCCCTGACTTTCGCCATTGACAAATAATTCGACTTCCTTTGCATTAGAATATACTTTGACCATCTTTGCTTCATCTGGCTCCCCCCAACGAACAGGCCAAGAGTGTCCATAGATATGCAACATCGGTTTTGAAGTCCAATACGACTGAAACACATAATAGGATTCCTTTTTTGTAAAATCACGTTCGACGACACCTTTCTGGTTGACGTAGGGAACTGGATTATCCGGCCGAACAGGTGTCGAAAAATCTTTAAAGGGCCAATATGCGGTCCCCGTAAGCCAAGGCATGGTTTCCTGCTCCTTGAGGTGCCAATCAATCAAATTACAGATATAGCTTTCACTCCAGTCACCATCTTTGGAAACTCTTGCAGCACCCCCCACGAGAGATGCATCGCCAGCCCGTTCATCCGTGGTACCATCGCCTTCTATTTTGGCAAGTGCCCGATCCGGATCCTCTGCATGGCGACGAGCATGGCTATCTCCGCCCCATTCCACATGAAGAAAATGTTTGACCTTTTTCATTTCCTCTGCCGAGGCCGTTTTATAGTCTGTATACACTCCACGATACCAACCAGCCCAGATAGAGGGTGAATACACATCAACAATATCTTTACAAAAGTCACAACGTCGTATGGCCGTTTTTCGACTGGGATCCAATTGGTGGGAAAGTAAATGCAATTCCCGCATAAATGTCCTGATTTTCTCCTTGTCGAATTCGGGGAAATCGCCGGGCCAATCATTTTCATTACCCAGCCCCCAAATAATGATCGAAGGGTGATTATAGTGCTGCTCAATCATATTTGTCAACATCCGCTTCCCTTGTTGCTGATAGATTTCACCGCCCAAGCCACCGCGACACCAAGGGATTTCCTCCCAAACCAAAATACCAAGACTATCACAGGCTTCGAGCACCCTGCGGCTTTGTTGATAATGCCCCAACCGAATGAAATTGACGCCCATCTCTTTCATCATCGTCATTTCTTGTAAAATCTGTTCATCTGTCATCGCCGCGCCTACAGCAGCATGATCTTCATGACGATGCGTGCCCCGAAGCAAAAGTCTTTCTCCGTTTAATAAAAAGGGGCCATTATCTTTAAATTCTACATGCCGGAAACCAAAAAGGCTCTCTTCTTTAAATGTCTGTCCATTGCTTTTGACGATGGTTACCAAACGATACAAAGCGGGATGATCTGGGCTCCACAATTCAGGTTTTTTAACCGTTAATTTTCCAAAGTCAAGAGATCCTTCCACCGAACGAACAATCGGTGTCTGACTCAGTAGCAATTTACCTGAAGGATCATAAAGCTGTGTTTCGACATCAAAATTTGAGCTGTTGGATGGTGTTAATAGGCGACCACGGATTTGCAATACCCCCTGTTTTCCATCTGCATCCACTGTAGGGCTAACAAAGACTTTTTCTAAGGCTGTCTGTGGTACATATTTTAAATTCAGATGGCGATAGATACCTCCATATAGGTTAAAATCGGATAGATCTGAGGGAATCATTTCGAGGTCACGCGAGTTGTCTACCCGAATTGAAACCGGTATCTTCCCTTTAAACTGTGTTTTATAGGCTTCCGTTTTTTTAAACTGTTCGACAGCCTCAGTAATATCCACTGTCCATTCGTCATAGCCACCGACATGTTCCCCAACCTTTTGCGTATGGATATAAACCGTAGACTTTTGTCCTGCACCTTCAAAATGAAGCAATGTACGACCATTTGGATACGGATTTTCAATGGTTAATGTCTTTCTATACCAACCTGGGCCCTGATAATAATTGACAGCTGGATCAACAGCATCTAAGGCATTGTAACAATGCGGCAAACTAACTGTTTGCCATAGTGGAACGGATTCTGGATTGCCCGCCCCGACCGGCCGTACAGCTTCCCAAATCCCCCCAAGATCGCTCTTCAGAAAGTCCCATTCCCGGTCGATTCGCTTTGATTCCTGAGCTTGGAGCTGTAAAGCTCCAAATCCCAATAGCAATGCAAGTATTTTATAAAACTTATTTTTCTTTATCATTAAATATGGTTCTCTTTTCTTAATCTTTGGATTCAGATTATTCATCCAAGGCTCCGGTTTTCATTTTCTTTGCTGTGGCTGTCTTCTCTCTTTCTAGTTTTCCAGCCAACTCAATTTTGATCACAGTTGCGACAGGATCAATTGCCTGTTTGGGAACTCCAATTTTGATCGTATCAGACTGCGATTTCACTTTAAGCGTTTTACCATTCGCTAAAAAACTGGCTTTTAAAACTTTATTTTTTATTGGAAGAACGATCGTTCCATCTTGAGGCCAATCAAATATGGTTAGGTAAAGCAGGGTTTTGTCGCCCTGTTCCTTCATTGTGCATCTTCCCCACTCAAAGGGTTGCAGCGGACTGCTATTGGTTGCGTAAATTGCTTCACTGTTTATTTTCATCCACTTGCCTATCGTCGCCAACCTATCTATGCTTTCCTGCGGAAAGCTTCCATCTGGTTTCGGGCCGACATTGAGCAAATAATTCCCGCCTTTTGATGCGATATCAACCAAATTACGGATCAATGTTTCTGCCGACTTCCATTTCTGATCAGACGTACGAAACCCCCAGGTTCCATTCATGGTCATACAGGTTTCCCAATGCTTTCCTTCCAACTCGCTCCAATCTGGGATTTTCTGTTCTGGCGTCTTTGTATCACCCGGAAAATTTGGTCTTTTCAAGCGATCATTGGTAATAATATTGGGTTGCAGGCGCAGTTGTTCCTGTAACATGCTTGCCGCTTCATCGGTCATATTTGTTGGTGTATCCCACCACAAGACGGAAATATCACCATAATTACTCAAAAGTTCTTTCACCTGTGGTACAGATATATTTTTGATATAGTCGTCAAAACTCGCAGTTTCTTGCTTTGGGTCCCAATGGCCTTTATGTGCTAAGGTATAGGCATCTATTTTGGCTGAGTCAGGATTGGGCCAGCCTTCCCGCATTACCTTTCGAGCAGCTGAACCTCCAGGGTTATTCCAATCTTGTGCTTGCGAATAATAGAAACCTAATTTGACGCCGTACTTTTTACACGCTGCAGCCAAAGGCTTTAACAGATCTTTACCATAAGGAGTCGCATCAACCATATTCCATTTGCTGGTTTTGGTTTCGAACAATGCGAAACCGTCGTGATGTTTGGCCGTAATAATGAGGTATTTCATGCCAGCATCTTTCGCCATCCGCACCCATTCATCGGGGTTATATTGTACAGGATTAAATTGGCCTGCCATAGCCTGATATTGGTCAACAGGGATTTTTGAACGGTTCATAATCCATTCCGCTCCACCCCGAGCCTGTTCATGACCACGATAGACACCGCCAAATTGTGCATATACACCCCAATGGATAAACATCCCAAATCTGGCTTCCTCCCACCATTTCATCCGGAGACTATCAGGTAGTTTATTTTCCTGCGCTATTGAAGCGCCACTGGATATTCCTGAGATCAGGAGTATCAGGAATAATATTTTATACATCTTGAGTTTAGTTTTCATGCCTATAATGGTTATATTTTAGAAACCTTTTGTCTGCGTAAATTTATCATTGGGTTAGGATTAGTCGCAATTCGTTTATTCAGCACTTTTCCGTCTACTGCAGCAACTGCTCCCGTCAAATTGCTCTTTTTCATACCGTTTTGGTTATCGGTGCTATCATAGTTGTCTTGGTTTATTTGGTTATTTAACTCAATAAATGAAACCAAAGATCAAGAATAGCCTCCGTCCAAGCGGGGTATTTTTCGTTCAAATAGGTGGAAAAAATGTCTTTTTCCTTGATTTATGACAGAATTGAATGGATTTTGAAGAAAATTAAATTTTCAATCGCTGTTTCTTTGTTGACGATAGCATAAAAATGCGATGTCTATACTCAAAAAGAAAATATCAACCTATTTATAAGTTGATATTTTCTTTCATTTAGCTTCAAAGTAGTCTGATACTGGTATTTTAATACCCTGGATTTTGGGGGAGTAAATTTGTATTACGTGCGATTTCATCCTGAGGAATAGGCATCAGCGCATGAAAATCTTTTACTTTTGGCTGGCTTTCATAGGCTCCCTGCCTAGTAAATGCATCCACTACTCGTCCCCAACGTTTGATATCATACCATCTTTTCCATTCAAAAGCTAATTCAACACGACGTTCTTCCTGCACAGCTTTTCGAAAGTCCGTCTGCGACATACCCGTTGCCAGGTCGGCAGGATAATTCTGTACGCCCTGTGGCGTATACCTTGCTCTAGCCCGAACGGCATTTATATAGCTATAAGCCTTCTCTGTTGGTCCGCCTTTACTTTCATTTAATGCCTCAGCTGCCATTAAAAGAACTTCAGCATAGCGAAAGATAACATGTTTGATATCAGAGTCCGAACCATCCGCTCCAGCATTCGTACCCGGATGCAAACACCACTTTGCGGTATGTATACGAGGCCATTTCCATTTCTGATAAGGTGTCATCACTCCTTTTATCGGTGTTTCGGTCAGAAAACTGATTTTCTTTCTGTAATCTTGATCAGAAAAGCTACCATACACACCAGTTGATGGTACAAGAACGCTCCATCCCAACATATCGGCATCCCGCACACCGGTCATAGGCGCCGTATAATCCTGGTTGGATGCATTTTCCCCAGTAATACCGCCCAGAAAATCAACCACCCAGACATGCTCGGTCTGAAAACCCAGATCGGCATCCCATAGGTTATTATAATCTTTGACCAGAGCATACTGGTATTTGTTTGCATCATTGATTATCGCCTCAGCCATCTTAGCGGCATCATCCCATTTTTTCAAGACCATATAGACCGAGGCCAACAAAGTCTGAGCGGCTCCTTTAGATGGCCTCGCTTTGTTATTATTGGCATGGGTATCCGGCAAATTTGCAATCGCATATTCACAGTCTGCGATGATATTGTCATAAACCTTTGCTGCCGGAGTTTTGCTGATTGCAATTACTTTACTTGGATCACTGACGAATTCACCTATATAGGGGATATCCCCAAATAGCTGCACCAAGTGATAGTAATACAAAGCCCGGAGTAGCCTAGCTTCGGCAATAAGTGCCGATTTTTTAGTCTCATTCATTGTTACGGCCGGGATACCATCTATTGCGGCATTTGCCGCGCCAATACCCAGATAAGCGGTTTTCCACACAGCGAGCAGATCCTGATTGCTCGCATCATGCGTAAAACTGTTCAATTGAATCCGACTAGACTGCGTACCTATATCAGCAATATCAATGTCATCCCCCAGCAATTGCAGTACCATGGTCAATCGCCGCCCATAAAAATCTGCATTGGCTAACAGCCCATAAATCCCCATTACGGAAGCTTCTGCATCCGCTTCCGTCTTAAAATATTGCTTGGGATCCAAAATACTTACCGGTTCCTCGTTCAGTTTGGTACAGGAAAACAGGCTGGTAAAACACAGCGTCGTAAGTATAATACGATATATCGTTATCTTTTTCATTAGCATAAATTATTATTAACAAGTGCGTATTTCGATTTGTTAACTGAAATGATACACTCTAATTATATATTATTTATCTTTAATTCACTCATCATTAACACCTTAAAATATTATCCGTGCTATTAAAATCTCAGATTTAGGCCAAGGGTGTACGATTTAATGTTGGGGTAGCCCATGTAATCTAATCCGACATTTCGGTTAGAGTCCTGATAGCTTACCTCAGGATCAAAACCCGTGTAGTTGGTCCATGTCCATATATTTTGTGCACTGACATATATTCTTAAATATTTTAGATGAATTTTTTCGAGTGACTTTTCTGAAAAATTATAGCCTAGAGCAAGATTCTTTAACCGGAGGTAAGAGCCATCTTCTACCCAACGTGAGGAAACTTCGGGATTGTTGGTTGAGCTTGCCCTTGGTACGTTAGTATTGGTATTTTCGGGTGTCCAGCGTCGTAGTGCATCCTTTGTAGCATTTCCTTTTCCGGCCATCCAGTCCAGTTCCATTCGTGTGATGTTCAACATATCATTGCCATAACTTCCTTGCATAAAAATATTCAGATCAAAATTCTTATACTTAAAATCATTGTTAAAACCGAAGGTGAAATCAGGATTTGGATCGCCTATAATTGTACGGTCATCGGCATTCACAACACCATTGGCACCGGCTGTCAACTGATTATTTTTATCGCGGCCAAATAAATCCTTATAGCGAATATCACCGGGTTTCTTATTTGGCTGTGCGCTAAAATCATCACCCTGCTGATAAATTCCATCTGTCACCCATCCAAAAAATGCACCGAGTACCTCTCCTTCACGTAGCAGCTGCGAATCCGTTGAAAGCATGTGACCAGGGATTGTATTATATCGAATCTCGCCTCCGGGAAGCTGCAAAATCTTGTTGCGATTGAAACTGATGTTAAAATCTGTTTTCCATCCAAAGGCGCCATTGAGATTAGTTGTCTGCAAACCAAATTCCCAACCTTTGTTTTGTACACTTCCTACATTCTGAAGTGCCGTAGTAAAACCCGAATAGAGCGGCAGTGGCACCTGATACAAGAGATTGATTGTTTTTTTGTAATAATAGTCTACCGATAGGTTGATTCGGCTCTTTAGAATACCGATATCCAGTCCTGCATCTGTCTGCTTGGTCGTCTCCCAAGTCAGATTCGGATTAGCGACATTCGTAGGACGCACTGCGTTAACTGGGCTTCCGCCCATTGTTGTCAACGTAGGGGAGAATCTGGCTAGGGACTGATAGGAACCAATTTCAGAATTTCCAGTCTCACCATAACTTGTTCGCAATTTTAAATTGCTCAGCCAATCGATCGATTTCATAAACGGCTCCTGGCTTACATTCCAGGCGAGTGCTCCCGAAGGAAAGAAAGCCCATTTATTATTATCTCCAAATTTGGAAGAGCCATCGTACCTTCCTGTCGCGGTAACGAAATAGCGATTCTTATAATTATAATTCAACCTACCATAAAAGGAAGACATTACCCAATCTTCAAGATTCGAAGATGCATTTTGATAATTGGAACCAGCCCCCAGATTCCAATAGCTAAAGCTGTCTGAAATGAAATTTCGATTATTGGCCTGCCAGGTTTCATTTCTAGAACTCTGATAGGAATAACCAGCCATCGCATTCAGATTATGGTCTTCGTGAAAGGTTTGCGTATAGGTCAAGAAGTTTTCATTGATCAAATTGGTGTTTTTATGTGCCGCGATCGATCCAACTCCACCGAAATTCCTCCCTTCGACAAGTTCTTTTGATACATAATTACCTGTACGTTGATTACTGACCTGTACACCAAAGGTGCTACGAAAGATCAGATTTTTCAGAATCCCCAACTCCACAAATCCATTCCCCTGAAATAGATCTGTAATCACCTCGTTTTTTCTTTCCATAGCAGCAGCCACCGGATTATCATGCGGATCACCGAACTGCTTCAACGTATATTTTCCTTCCTCATCGTAAACTCCCTGTGTGGGTTCAAAGCGCAAGGCTGCAGAGATCACTCCCGCACCTGTCGTTCCGCTACTTCCCTCCTGTGTCCTTACACCATTTAACTTATTGCGATTAAACAGCAGTCTGGTTCCGATTTTGATTCGATCAGAAACCTTCATTTCTAAATTTGAAGTTCCGGAAAGCCTTCTAAAATCGGAATTGATCACAGTTCCTTTTTGTCCAAAATGACTGACGGAAGTATAGTATTTTATATTGTCACTGCCTCCCGACACGGAGACTTGATTATTCAACTGGTTTCCGTTTCTAAAAATAAGATCCTGCCAATCGGTTCCTTCACCCAGGGATTTCGGATCTTTGAATGGTAGATTATTGTTTCCAGCATTCGTATAGGTATCGTTAATATAGGAGGCAAATTCCGACGCATTTAATAGCGAAAGGCGCTTCCCTACTTTCTGTGAAGCAAAGGAATTATTTAATTCAATAACAGGTTTGCCTGAACGTCCTTTTTTTGTTGTTATCATGATCACTCCATTAGCCCCTCTGGAACCATAAATAGCTGTTGCAGAAGCGTCTTTTAATACTTCGATAGATTCAACATCTTCAGGAGCGGGGGCCGAACTACCTGGAAAGCCATCAACCACATACAATGGATCACTACTCGCATTGATGGAACTACCACCCCTAATCCGTACACGAGGAGCTTTACCGGGCTCTCCATTCGTGCTGGTCACAGAGACTCCGGGAGCTCTTCCCTGCAATGCTTGTGCAGTACCGGCCAATGGAAACGCATTAATTTGATTTGCATTAATGGAAGAGACAGAACCTGTTAAATCACTTTTTCGTTGTGTTCCATAGCCCACGACGACAACCTCATCCATAAGTGACTCGTTCGACTGTAAGGTGAGCTGTACTGTCTTTTGATTCGCCCCAAGTTTAATTTCTTGTCCAGCGTAGCCTATGGATGAAAAAGTTAAAGTTGCATGTGCAGGCACCTTGATCATAAATTCCCCTTTATCGTTGGTCTGGGTACTCCGATCGGGGATTCCTTTTACACTTATGGATACTCCCTGCAAAGGAGAATTATCTTTGTTGACAACCTTACCTCTGATTTCTGATTCTTCCTGATTAATTTGAAGATGGGTACTTCTGTCTTGGCTTTTAGTTATTCCCAATGATAGTCCCGGTGACAAAAATATTGCCATGGAAGCATAGGGAATAAGCGCACAGGGCCCTCTTCCGAAAAGCTTTGATTTCATAATTTTACTGTTTAGTGTTTTTTGGGTTTACGTTTTGATTGATGGATTCCCTCCTTGAGCAATTCGTTTGAATCCAAATCTAATTTTTAAAGATTTGTTCAAGTCATAGTCGTCTTTTGTTTGGTTATTTGTTTCCAAGGTAATTAAAAAACAAGTAGACTTCATGAAATTAGGGGATTAAAAATGCGAAAACGATTTCGACTATTTTGTTTAAAAAAATAGCTTAAAATGTCTATAATAACAATCATCTGCGGCTCGCATTCGCCCATTTGCGATAAAATCTATATATTGCTTTTCAAATCAATTTAAAGTGAGATATTCGATGATATCAAAAAAATATAGCATTGCCTGTATCTTTTGGTTTTGCGCTTTTTTTATTCTTAATATGGATACCGGCTATTGCCAGACAATCATACCTACGGGAACACCATTTGTAAAGCAATACAAAAAAAGCCAATACAAAGCTGGAAACCAGAATTGGTCATTGGCTATCGATCAAGAAGGACGGGTCTATAGCGCCAATACAGAAGGTTTGCTACGATTTGACGGACAATTCTGGCGCATGTACCCACTTCCCAACCACTCAACAGTACGTAGTGTTGCTGTTGATAAAGCTGGAAGAGTATATACAGGCGGACGAGGTGAATTTGGCTACTGGACTTCAAAGGCATTTGGAGAGATGACCTATCATAGCTTATCCAAATTGGTAGCAGACAAGACTTATTTTCCAAATGAGGAGATCTGGAAAATTATCGTGGAGGATCATCGTGTATTCTTCCACACTTTTTCTAAGTCCTACATCTGGGAAAACAATAAAATCAGACCACTTATAGCTAAAGGTGAACCATTCTTATTTCCCCATCAACTCAACAATCAGCTATTTTTTGAACAGCTCCCCAGTGGTCTACATGAATTTAGAGCCGGAAAGCTGGTACCTGTACAAGGCAAGGAGATCCTCCGGGATAAAAATATTTTAGCGATATTACCCTTTGATAAGGATCACTCAATAGTTGCTACTGCCCGACACGGGCTTTATCTGATGGCGTCCAACGGTTTTATTAAACAATGGTTAATTCCAGCCAATGCTATTCTTAGTCAATCTCAAATAAATAACGGTATTTATTTATACGATGGTCAATATGCTTTTGGCACCATTCAAAATGGCGTGATTATTATCAATAAAACTGGAGAAATTGTTCAACATATCAATAAAAACAATGGTTTACAGAATAATACGGTACTTAGCATAGTAAAGGATAAACAACAAAATATCTGGGTAGGCCTCGATAATGGAATTGACCGTATCGAAATCAACTCATCTTTATCTTTCTACACCGATTTTGTAGGCAAGATAGGTACTGTGTATACTTCAATTATTTACCAGGGGAAAATTTACTTAGGGACAAATAAGGGCTTATTCGTCAGTGAATGGAAGGGTTTAAACAATTATAATTCATTAGATTTTGTACAAGTCCCCAATTCAAATGGTCAAGTCTGGACATTGACCATTTTCGGTGAAGACCTCATTTGCGGTCATAATGAAGGCACCTTCAAACTGGTCGGTGGTAAATTGGAAAAGATCTCCCAAATTACAGGGGGCTGGATATTCAAACCTATCTTTGGAACAAAAAATATTCTTCAGGGGAATTATACCGGATTATCAAAATTCGTTTTTGATGGTACACAAATTCAATTTGTGCAGCAATTTTCTTCAATCAAAGAACCCGTTCGATTCCTTGCCCAAAAAGATAACCATTCATTTTGGATTGGGGATTGGGGACAGGTACAGTTAATTGATTTTGATCCGAGCTTCCAAAAAGCACATATCCAATTTACATCGATGCAAGACAGTCTAGCTGCTAAACGAAGATTTAATGGAATTTATACCTTAGAAAATAATCTCGTTTTCGCCACAGACAGTGGCTTCATGCAGTTTGATAACATTGTCAAACGCTTTAGCTACTCCGATGAATTGAACAATGCATTAGGAAGTTACAAAAATTCAAATAAGATAATTCCCATCAACACCAATAGTTATTGGTTTATTCAGAAGGCAAAAATTGCCAAAGTGGATTTTGATAGCAAAGGAAAACTGAAGATAGACTCCAATCTCCTCAGCCCTTTGCAAGATCGTATGATGAATAATTATGAAAACATCCTACCCATAGAAAATCACTACTATCTCATTGGCTTGGACGATGGTTTTGCCATTTACCGAAATTCTGATGAGCCCGCTAAATTTATATTGCCGCCACCGCAGATTGCTCAATTGACCAATCTCACAACCGGAGAAACGATCTTACCGGGGGCTGACCTTAAATTGGCCTCATCCGAAAACAATCTCCGGGTGAGCTTTTCAAGCCCTTATTATTCCTCTTCACCATTACAATACCAATATTACCTCGACGGGTATTCAGGAAAATGGTCTGAATGGAGTGAAACAGCCTTTCAAGATTTTACAAACTTGCCCTATGGGCATTTCGAAATTAACGTAAGGGCCAGAACCAACACTGGCTTGACTTCGGAGGTACAGACGATTGCTCTCACCATTAAATATCCCTGGTACCTCTCCTGGTGGGCAAAAAGTATTTATATTTTGATGTCCGGCGGAATGGTTTATCTTCTTTATAATTTTAATCTTCAACGAGAAAGAAAGAGACAGTTTCAGGCGAAGCGAAAATGGCTGGAAGAGAAGAAAATTGCATTGGAAAGAGAAGCCGAACAGCAGGAAAAGGAATGGATTAAATTGAAGAACCAACAACTGGAAGATCAACTTAATCTAAAGAACAAGGAACTGGCCAACGCTGCACTCAATATTGTCTATAAAAATGAAATGTTGAACAATCTGCACGATGAACTCAAGCAGCTTAAAGATGCAGAAGGCAACAAGCTAAGTTCTGACGAACTGAAAAAAATAAATAAGCTGATCGAAGATGCCCATAACGATGATCGTGACTGGCACATTTTTGAGAAGAGTTTTAATGAATCGCATGAGAATTTCTTTAAAAAATTAAAGCATGAATTTCCAGACCTTGTCCCCAATGATCTAAAATTATGTGCTTACCTGCGGCTCAATATGTCGAGTAAAGAGATTGCTTCATTACTCAACATTAGTACGCGGGGTGTAGAAATCAGGCGCTATCGTTTGCGTAAGAAATTGGGTCTTCCAACAGATAAAAACCTCTCTGAATTCCTATTGGAACGTTAAAATTTCGCTACAAACACTACATCATTACCACACACATGCGTTAGTGTCAGCTTCACACTAACGCATGCTTTTTTTTGTATAAAAACACTTCTTTATATTCTTACTATCAGCTATTTAAAATAAAAACAAATTTACCTTGAGAAAGTAGAAATTAGCTGTAGTAGTGATGTGAAAATGTTAAATTTTGGCGAAGTTGTACTACATCAACATATTTGCTTCAGGGAAATAACCAAAGCATTTTAAACAAACACCAAAAATTTACGATATGAGGAATCTATCCGCATTATTTTTGACATCCATGGTCGTCTCGGTAGCCTATGGACAAACTTCTATACAAGGGGTAGTCAAAGATGGCTCAAGCATGGTATCCATGCCTGGGGTCACCATCAGTATTAAAGGGAAAACAGTATCTACAAAAACCGACGCAACGGGGAAATTTCAGATCAATGCCGCTCCTACCGATTCACTGGTATTTAACTTTCTGGGTTATCGCAAACAAACGGTATACATCGGTAATCAGACGCAACTCAATGTATTTTTAGAGAATGAAAACCAAGCCCTGGAAGAAGTTGTTGTCATCGGTTACGGTACACAAAAGAAAGCTGACTTGACGGGATCAATTAGTTCCTTGAAGTCATCCGATATTACGAAGCAACCGGCAATGTCAGCGATGCAATCCATACAAGGTAAAGCTGCAGGTTTAAATATCATCGCAAATGAAGCGCCAGGCTCTTCGCCAAATGTTATCATTCGTGGATTGGGAACAGCTTTAGGCGGAAGAAATCCATTGTATATCGTTGACGGTATTGCGCAAACGGATATCAACAATATCAATCCTTCGGATATTGAATCGATGGATGTTTTAAAGGATGCATCTTCGGCTTCCATATATGGTCTTCGGGCAGCAAATGGTGTCATTATTGTGACTACAAAAAAGGGGAAGGCTGGTTCTGTTAACATCAATTATGAAAGCTATGCTGGGCTGAAGAAAATTCTCAACCGTGTTAAAATGGCTAATGCATCACAATTTGCACAATATGCAAATGAATATTGGTCTTCGACCGGGGAAAAATATAGCCTAAAAAAAGAACAAACCTATGATACGGATTGGTACGATGAATTATTAAAAACAGGCTCAGTATTTAATAATTCGGTTAATATTTCCGGGGGCACTGAAAAAATAGACTACTTCGTATCTGCCAACAATTTTACCGAAAATGGAATTTTGGATGGTTCAAAATTTGTTAGAAATACCTTACGAAATAATAATGTATACAAATTTTTAGATAATCGTCTGAAATTCAGTCAAAATTTAAATTTAACTTTAACAAACGCCACTCCCAAACCGTTTAGTGCATTTAACACCGCTTATCGACAAGCGCCAATAATGCCCGTCCGGTATGACAATGGTCGGTATGGCACTGGATATTATAATCAAACTACCGGTCTGGGGGGAATAACTGGCAAATCTGGTGATATTATTGCCAAATTAAATGATGAAGGAAATCCCTTGTACGAGGTGCTACGTCAAAATGAAAGAACAAATACACTTCGTCTACAAGGCAGTTTTGAAGGTGAATTTAAAATTACCGACTATTTAAAAGTCAATTCACGCATTGGTGGCAATAAATTTTATTCCAAACAACGTATTTTTACTGATATAAAAGATCGCTGGCTTAACGCTAATCCACAGAAAACAGCAGAAGATTTTGCCTCGAGCAAAGCGGCATCTCCGGATGATATTCAATTTGCTAACAACAGTTTAAACTACGTTGATTTAGAACAATTTCGTTGGTCATGGGAGAACTTTTTGACATTTAATAAAAGTTTCGAAAAACATCATATTGAAGCTGTTTTAGGTATGTCACGGGAAAAATATGATATCAATAGCATGACGAGCATGACTGGATATGATGTTCCTGAAAAAGAACAATATTGGAATATTAACCTTGCTAATAATACACCGGGAGCAGACTATGATCGTATTGCATTACAGACCTATTATACCCCCCGAGCACTAGCCTCCTATTTCGGACGTGTCCAGTATAATTATGATAGTAGATACTATTTAACTGCAACATTGCGACGTGATGGTTCTAGTGTCTTTCGCAATACAGGAAAATATTGGGGTACTTTCCCTTCCGTTGGCTTAGGATGGACTGTTACCAATGAAGATTTCATGAAAGATGTTAGCTGGATCAACCTATTGAAGGTTCGTGGAAACTGGGGAAAACTTGGTAACCAAGATATCCCATTAAATGTATCTACCATTCTACAGAGTCCGGAAAGTTCAAATTACAACTACGTATTTGGCCCCGAACAAACGATGGTATTTGGAAGTGCTTATGGTACCCCTGCAAAAAATTTGAGTTGGGAGGTTACAGAAGAAACTGGAGCTGGGCTAGATTTTGCATTTTTAAATAATCAACTTTCGGGTTCGATTGATTATTATCATAAAATGAATACGAATGCAATCTTATTGGTCACTCCGACGTTCACTTCTGCTTATGAAGAAAAATTTTATGATCACGGGGCCAAAATCTTAAATCAAGGGGTTGAATTCGCCTTAAACTGGAATAAATCAATTTCTCCGGATTTCAGCTATACAGTTGGCGTAAATTATTCTTACAACAAAAATACTGTTAAGGAAGTCAAAGCAGCATACGATGGTGATCAAGGCGGCAGTCTCAACAATGGAGAATTAACAAAACAATTACGTGTTGGGCAACCCATTTATGGATGGTGGATGTATGAAACAAATGGTGTATTTCAGAATGCGGAAGATGTCAAAAATTATCCATCGAATGGTCCAGCTAGACCGGGATATCTGAAATTTAAAGATCAGAATAACGATGGTATCATTGACTCACGTGACCGTATATTCTTTGGTTCATTTTTACCATCGTCGACTTACGGTATAAATCTGGGGATCAATTACAAAGCAATAGACTTTAATCTTTCGGGATATGGGGTTTCGGGCAACAAAATCTACAACGGATTAAGAAGTGCACGTATGAATGCTGGTCAAAATGTTGATTTAGAAACTTTTGAAAATCGCTGGACTCCAGATAACCATACAAATGCGCATCCGGGAGCAGACAGATCGTATTTACCTTCTAATTATTATTTAGAGTCAGGAAGTTATTTCCGAATCAACAATATCACTTTAGGTTACACCTTTAACAATTTATATAGCTCGAAATCTAAATTACGTTTATATGTAACGGCTCAAAATCCGTTTATGTTTACAAATTATAGTGGTTTTTCACCAGAATTAGCCGGTGACGGAAGCCCGAATTTAACTTCAGGAATTGAGCTTTCAGCTTACCCAACCACGCGAAATTTCCTCTTTGGACTTAATATGCAATTTTAATCTCTAAATGATGATCAACATGAAAATTAATAAACTCTATATAGCAGTTCTTCTAACTTCGGGATTTGTATTACAATCCTGCAAAGACAATAGTTTTCTTGATGTTCCGTCAAAAGAACGTGTGGAAGCAGAAGACAGTGAAACTGTAAATACCCCAGAACAATTTGTCAATGGGATTTATGGCATGTTTACAGATTGGGACTATGCTTTTTCTTTTCTAGGAGTGACGGAAATGATTTCTGATAATGCAGATAAGGGTAGTTCTTCTACTGATGCAGGTGGTGATAAATTATTATTGGATAACTTAACCTACACATCAACAGCAGGATCTTTCCTATCGATGTGGAAGCGGTGGTATAAATCTATTGGGCGAGCTTCTCAGGCCATCGATTATACAGAAAAGTATGGGTTAACGGACGAGGCTTATAAAAATCGTCTGATTGGCGAAGCTCGTTTTCTGCGCGCATTAAATTACTTTTATCTAGTCCGCGGTTGGGGCGATGTGCCTATCCAAGATCGTGATTTGATAAAACGAGAACCGGCATCTGAGGTCTATGCCTATATTGAAGCCGATCTGCAATTTGCTATTGACAATCTACCTATTAAATCTGCATATGCAGCTAAGGACCTAGGAAGAGCAACCAAAGGTGCTGCGCAAGGATTATTATCAAAAGTGTATTTGTATCAGAGCAAATGGCAACAAGCTGCCGACCTGGCAAAAACAGTTATCAACTCTGGAGGCTATAGTTTAGAAACTGATTATGCAAAAATCTGGAGATTAGAAGGTGAAAATGGTTCGGAATCGCTCTTCGAATGGCAGGCCCGAGGAAGCTCCATTGCCCATGGAATTCAACAATATAGTCAAGTGCAAGCACCTCGTGGAGGAGCTGTCAATTTAGGTTGGGGTTTTAATATCCCAAGTCAAAACTTATTGGACGCCTTTAATGCCGAAAAAGATAATATTCGTCGCGATGCAACGATTATTTTCAGAGGCGAAACACTTTACGACGGCCGTCTGATTGACAATGGCGTAGAAAATCCGATGTACAATGAAAAAGCGTATTCGTCTGCGAACGGTGGAGCTGGCGACACAGATAAAAATGTACGTTACCTGCGTTTGGGCGAAATTTACTTAATATTAGCAGAAGCTTCCAACGAATTAGGAAACAGTAACGAAGCTTTAAATGCTTTAAACACTGTCCGTAAACGGGTAAAATTAGCAGAAATAACGACTACAGATCAGACGCAGCTTCGTCAATTGATCTGGAAAGAAAGGCGCCTTGAACTCGCCTTTGAACATGACCGCTGGTTTGATCTCATCCGTACTAAACAAGCAAAAACAGCGATGGCCGCGGACGGAAAAACCTTCCAAGACAAAATGCTGTTATTTCCGATTCCGG
Source organism: Sphingobacterium sp. UBA7625 (assembly GCF_002484085.1). Lineage (NCBI taxonomy): Bacteria > Pseudomonadati > Bacteroidota > Sphingobacteriia > Sphingobacteriales > Sphingobacteriaceae > Sphingobacterium > Sphingobacterium sp. UBA7625. Next base: position 15,172 of record NZ_DLJD01000045.1, on the reverse strand, counting down.
AAGACCAACGTATTCAGATTCCGGAAATGCCGCAAAATTCAGGCTGGTAATACACACAAACTATAACTTTGGTTCAAACGACCATAGGTCGTTTGAACATTTTTTTAAGACTTTAAACAACACTAGCCATGAGAAATCGAACAGCATATCCTTACTTAACTGGTATTGCTCTGGCGCTTCTTCTCAGCAGTTCATGCCAAAACGCCTCCAATAACCATACAGACAGCCCATCAAAAACTGATTCAATCAATGGTCATCATTTCAACGAAGATTCGTTGTTGACCAGTATTCAACAACATACCTTTCAATATTTCTGGGAAGGCGCCGAACCTACTTCCGGCCTTGCTCGGGAACGTATTCATATGGACGGTGTCTATCCAGAAAACGACCGTAATGTAATTACCATAGGTGGTAGTGGATTCGGGATTATGAGCATGATTGTCGCCATGGAACGTGGATTTATCAGTCAGGAACAAGGTGTCCAAAAGTTGGATCATATCATGAATTATCTAGGCAAGATCGAACGGTTCAAAGGCGCATGGGCACATTGGTATGATGGAGAACTGGGGACGGCCAAACCTTTCAGTGAAAAAGATAACGGAGGCGACATTGTGGAAACCGCTTTCTTGGCTCAAGGTCTGGTTACCATCCGTGAATATCTAAAGGATAAAGGTGATTCAGCTCAATTGGTTGCTCAAAAAGCCGACAAGCTCTGGAAGGGAATAAATTGGAATCATTATACGAATGGACAAAACGTCATTTATTGGCATTGGAGTCCAAAATTTAACTTTCAGCAAAACCACCCTGTTAGAGGATATGATGAATGTCTTATTACTTATATCTTGGCTGCCTCCTCTCCCACTCATCCCATTGCACCCGCTGTATATCATGAGGGCTGGGCAAGATCTGGAGCAATCAAAAGCACAGCCAAAAAGTATGATATTCCGCTCATACTTAAACATAATGCCAAAGAAGGTGAAGTTGGTCCGCTTTTTTGGGAGCATTATTCCTATTTAGGACTAAGCCCCAAAGGATTAAAAGATCAGTACGCAGATTATTGGGAAGCAACAAGCAACCATGCTAAGATAAATTTAGCCTATGCCAACCAAAATCCAAAAGGATATAAAGGTTATGGTGCTGAAAAAGGCTGGGGTTGGACAGCCAGTTATTCTATTAAAGGCTACGATGCACACCACCCGGACAACGATCCCGGTGTAATCTCACCAACAGCAGCCTTGTCATCTATGCCCTATACACCTCATGAAAGTATTCAGTTTGCCCAATACTTGAACAAACAATTTGGTAATAAAGTCTGGGGAAAATATGGATATTATGACGCTTATAGCGAAACTGCAAATTGGTACCCTCAACGTTATCTTGCCATCGATCAAGGTCCCATTATCGTCATGATCGAAAATTATAGAACAGGAAAAATCTGGGACTTATTCATGCAAGCACCAGAGATTCAGCAGGGATTGAAAAAACTTGGTTTTACAAGTCCCTATCTAAAGTAGTGGGAAATTCGGAATCATTTTTAATCTGTCACACGTTGAAAATGGTTCCCTCCACGAAAATATAAAATTGTCAACAAGAAGCTCTTAGTCAACACAAGCTTATTTTATAAAATCAGCAACTAAATCGGGTGTTATGCACTCAATTAAAACATTTAGTTCATAACGTACAAAAAAATACAATGAAAAAAGTAGTAGGAACATTCCTTCTTGCATTTCTTGCTTGGCATGTGAGTCCAGCACAGTCAAATCAAAAAATGGATGAGTTCATTAACCAGCTTATGGCCAAGATGACAGTCGAAGAAAAGATCGGGCAGCTAAATCTTGTTACCGGCGGCGAGGCGACAACAGGAACAACGGTTTCCACAGACGTGGACGCTAAAATTCGAAATGGCCAGATTGGTGGTATCTTTAGTATGAGTACGCCATCCAAAATTCGCAAGACCCAGGAAATTGCAATCAAGCAGTCTAGGCTAAAGATTCCAATTATCTTCGGTATGGATGTCATACATGGCTATCGCACTGTTTTCCCTATTCCTTTGGGCCTTGCGGCGACATGGGATATGGGTTTAATTCAACAATCTGCCCGCATAGCGGCAGAAGAAGCGACAGCAGATGGCATTAACTGGGCTTTTTCGCCGATGGTGGATATTTCCAGAGACCCGAGATGGGGACGTATCTCCGAGGGTGCTGGTGAAGATACTTACCTAAGCTCAAAAGTAGCTGAGGCTATCGTCCAAGGCTTCCAGGGGGATAATTTAGCAGCACACAACACAATGATGGCCTGTGTCAAACATTTTGCACTCTATGGCGCAGCAGAAAGCGGACGGGACTATAATAGCACGGACATGAGCCTCCATCGCATGTACAATGAATATCTACCACCTTACAAAGCAGCTATAGATGCCGGAGCTGGCAGTATAATGACCTCCTTTAACGATATTAATGGCGTACCCGCATCAGCCAACAAATGGTTGATGACCGATGTGCTACGCAAGCAATGGGGTTTTAAAGGCTTAGTTGTAACAGATTATACGGCTGTCAATGAACTAACAGCGCACGGCCTCGGCGATCTACAACAGGTTTCGGCATTAAGTCTGAACGCTGGTGTTGATATGGATATGGTAGGTGAAGGTTTTCTCACAACACTGAAAAAATCGCTTGACGAAGGCAAGGTTAAACTCGCTGATATCGACAGAGCTTGCCGTTTTGTGTTGGAAGCAAAATATAAATTGGGGCTATTCGAAGATCCATACCGTTATTGTAATGATCAGCGTGCGAAAACTGTGATAGGTTCGGCTGCAAATCATGCCAAGGCAAGAGAAATTGCCGCTAAATCATTCGTTTTGCTGAAAAATGAAAATCAGATTCTTCCGTTAAAAAAAACGGGCACAGTTGCCGTCATTGGCCCTTTAGCCAATTCAGGAGCTAATATGCCGGGTACCTGGAGCGTGAGTGCAGAATTAGAGAAAACAGCATCATTAGTAGAAGGAATGAAGGCGGTGCTGGGTAATAAAGTAAACATCCTGACACATCTTGGAACGAATCTGCTGGAAGATCCTACCTACCAAAAGCATGCGACAATGTTTGGGCGTACAATAGTAAGAGATCCTCGGAAAGAAGAAGAAATTATCGCAGATGCCGTAAAAGTTGCTCAACAATCAGATGTTGTTGTTGCCGCACTCGGAGAATCTTCAGAAATGTCCGGAGAAAGCTCAAGCCGCTCCGAGCTGGACATACCTAAAAATCAACAAAACCTTTTAAAAGCATTATTATCAACAGGAAAACCAATTGTGCTCGTATTATTTACAGGGAGACCGCTAACGCTTACTTGGGAAGATGCCCATGTTCCGGCGATCTTAAATGTTTGGTTCGGCGGCTCGGAAACGGGAAAGGCTGTTGCTGATGTCTTATATGGAGATGTTGTTCCTTCAGGAAAGATTACAGCGACTTTTCCGCGCAATGTTGGTCAGATCCCAATCTATTATGCACATAAAAATACAGGAAGACCTTATGGAAACTCCGGGGATTTTGAAAAGTTTAAATCAAACTATTTAGATGTTAGCAATTCCCCACTCTACCCTTTCGGTTATGGATTGAGTTATACGACCTTTGCTTATGGAGAGATTCATCTGGATAAAAACACATTGGACAACGATGGCACCATTCAAGCACGTATTGATATTAGCAATACAGGTAACTACGACGCAGAGGAGACCGTTCAATTATATATTCAGGACTTAGTTGGTTCTGTCACCCGTCCGGTTAAAGAATTAAAAGGTTTTCAAAAAATATTTTTGAAGAAAGGCGAAGTCAGGTCAGTTAAATTTGATATTCAACTCAAAGATCTCAAGTTCTTTAATAATGATCTTAATTATGTTGCTGAACCCGGGGATTTTAAAATTTACATTGGTCCCAATAGTCGAGATGTTAAAGAAGTTTCCTTCAAACTGCTTTAAGCTAAAGCAAAAAAAGCGACACCTTTTTCAAAAGGTGTCGCTTTTTTTAAAATTTGATTCATCTTTTACTTCATATTTCCATCAAAGCCCTCGAACAAGGTTCGAAGTTCTTGCGCTATCTCCGGATAATCCATTATGATATTCGTTCTTTCGCTCGGATCCCATGCAATATTATGTAATTCTTCTACCGCATCATAAGGTTTTCCAGATATCTGGTTGACACCAGCTGGTATACGCCTATATTTCCAATCTCCCGACCGGACAGCTTCTACATGGCCGTAGTTTACCAAAAATATCGGGCGATGTGGTGTTTTTAGATCTTTCGCTTTACCATTTAGTAAGGCATCTATCGCCTGACCGTCGATGGATTTTTTTGGGAGAGGGGCCCCTGTCCATTTTGCTATCGTTGGCAACAGATCCAAATTACTGATCGCTTGTCTAATTACCTTACCTTCCTGTGCATATCCTTTTCCGTACACGATGAATGGAACACGGACCCCACCTTCAGTAGTTTCAGCTTTCGATCCTTTAAATACACCGGCTGTCCCCGCATGCCAGTTTTTGGTCGCATGGTCGTCCGACATCCTTGAAGGATATGCAATCCAAGGACCGTTATCACTGGAGAAAATCAAAATCGTATTATCCGCCAATCCTTTTTTCACTACGGTCTTCCAGAGCTCGGCAAAATTATGATCTAACTCACGCATGATTGCGCCCAATGGTCCTGCATTCTGCTGATCAACAAACTTATTCTTTTTGTTGGCAAAAGCCAATGGTAAATGAGGAAAATTATGCGCATAATACAAAAAGAAAGGATGATCTTTATCCTGGTTTTCTATAAAACTCACCGTTTCCTTATGATATAATGTACTTAAATCTGAATCATCAGGTGCTACAACCTCTGGCTTCCTATTTCTAAAAATTTTTATGACTGAATCTGTTTTTACATAAGGGTCTCGATAATCATGGCTATATAACATACCATAAAAAAAATCGAATCCTTGCTTATTGGGATGATGATACGCCTGTTTATCGCCAAGGTGCCACTTACCGATCAGACCTGTCCTATAACCTACTTTTTTTAGCAGCTCGGCAATGGTTTCTTCTTCATCAGGTAGTCCGAGATTTGATCCCGGACCAATTGGCGCCGGTAGATTATAACGAGAAGCATATCGGCCGGTCAGCAAAGATGCCCGAGAAGGGGTACAAGAGGGAGTTGACACCATAAAGTTTGTTGCCCGCACGCCTCTATTAGCGATAGAATCCAAAAAAGGGGTTGAAATATTTGGACTCCCATAGCAGCCGAGGTCACTATACCCTAAGTCATCTGTAAGAATCAGAATTATATTGGGCTTCTTATTTTGTGCATTAACAAATGTAGCGAAGAGAAACATGGTCATTGCCATGAAAAGTTTGGTATACCGTATCATGATAGCATTATTTAGTTGGAAACATTGTCACAATATAAGAAATTACCAATTTGGATTTTATGCTAAATTAGTATTTTGGTTAGTCTCATTTGAAAAATGGATGACGAGAACTATTTTTTGGTCAAAAACATGCTTTTCTAATGTTTTCTTCAATGATAATCTCAACATTATTATTTCGATCAATAATGTCAAAAACATCTAAATAGGATGTTATTCCTGAATACGAACAAGTGCCAACGCCAATCGAAAACTTGTTTCTATTTTGAAGACATTGAGGGAGGCGAGCGCCTCCCCTAATGTCAATTTGAGAAAAGATAAGGGAAATTTATCCTATAATACACATTCCCATTTTTCTTACAGAAGAGGATTTAGCCATTAAAGACTTTACAGTAATATTTATAAGGAATGTGATTTTACTAATGTTGATATAGTTCACCATGTATTAAAATTTTATTCTGCCAAGAAGACACCATTTTTTGTCTTTAATATCTTTGTTGTCTCCCACAAATATAAAAGATATTTCAATATAATCTACTAATTCTATAGATATTATTAAAAACACAGGCAAAATCCGATCCGCGATGAACAAAAAAAAGCTCATAATAAACTAATTATCAATGCTTTAAAAGTCTATTAAATATTTATTTGAGGGACTGCAGATAGCCTTTAATTAGCGTTATACCCTCCTCATGAAGTAGAGTGGTTCCTTTTTGAGGCATGTGCATCTCTCCCAATACCGACATTCGTCCAATAATTTTTGCCTGTTTAAGCCAAATTCCGGTTTCGTTAATCGGACTTTCGAATCTAAGATCCAGCATAGTCATATAGGCTGTTCCCATAGGGTTATGGCAATGTGCGCAATTCACCTCCAGATAGGCTCTTGCCCTATGCGCAGTAGATTGGTTCAGGTCATCGTAGCTGGGCAGCGAACCTAGTCTCAATGGTGGAATATCTATTATACCTCTAGCTTTCAAATATTCCAATTATTGGATTGTATCACGGTCCCGCAAGACTACCCGATTTAAATTTCTGATCTTGGGACCTATAGGTAATATGCGATCTCCCTGACGATGACAGGCAATACAATCTGTGCGGGAAGGAATAATATAATTTGTCTGCCTTTTTACGCTTTTACCATCTAAAAATAAAACGGGAACCGCTGCGCTGTCAGCTAGTAAGAACGCTTCATCTTGAGTCGAATTCCATTGATAGGTCGCTGCATTCCATTGCCCACTTTCGTTAATCAGGAGGCGCGTTTCCAACAATATTGATTTTGACTCTTGGGAAGTACCCCTTTTCGGGTAGAAAAAAGTTTTAGCAATAATGGTTCCGTCCGGAAAATTTGGCAATCCATGATCTGATGCCACAATTTTCTTTCCTTTTGGAAGGAAAATAACACGTTTTTTTTCGGCATAATCTGTAAATAATGCCGAAGCTAATTCGTAAGAAATACCTTGGTCATTTGGTACAAGATCGGCTATTTTCCCTTTAAACAATCCATAGTCGGATAATTTATCCCGAAATATGATATTATCCTTCGAAACTTTTCCCCTGGCCTTATTGTTGAGCACAATAAAAAGTATAGGTATCAGCAAAATACCCATTAAAATTATCGCTTTTTTCATGTCTCCGATGTTTCTCTTCCCTTTTGCTATTTTCCATTATTTGGACGAAGATAAGACAAAAAAACAGACTTATTAAAAAGGGTATTTTATCTGGTCGATCGCTGATCTATTTTCTGTTATGGATACAAGTTAACGACAGTTAATTTATTCGACAATATTGCATTTTATCAAAAAAAATAAAGCGAATTAAGAGGCCGGCACGACAAAAAAATGGTTATATTTAAATGTCATTAACCAAAACTTCGGATCCATGGAAGACATGATTCTTTATAATCGGCTTCAATTTGCCTTTACAATCACATTCCACTATTTATTTCCCCAATTGACCATGGGATTATCATTGATGATTGTCTATTTCAAATGGAAATTTCTACAAACTCACAATGAAGATTACAACAATGCTTCAAAATTCTGGATGAAGATCTTTGCACTCAATTTTACCATGGGTGTTGTGACAGGTATACCCATGGAATTTCAATTTGGCACAAATTGGGCAAAATTCTCTGAACTTACAGGGGGGATCATTGGACAGACCTTAGCAATGGAAGGTATGTTTTCATTTTTCCTGGAGTCTTCCTTTTTGGGAATGTTTCTCTTCGGAGAAAAATTACTTGGTCACAAGCTACACTTTCTCTCCGGTTTGATGGTATTCATTGGGTCTTGGGCCAGTGGATTTCTAATTATTGCCACGCATTCCTGGATGCAGCACCCTGTAGGTTATGAAATTCTCGAAAATGGCAAGTTTGTGCTGAACAATTTCAGTTCTTTATTTAGCAATCCATGGTTATGGCCTTCTTATCTCCACAATCAAGCTGGATCTTTGGTTACAAGTTCTTTTTTTGTTGCCTCTATCGGAGCTTTCTACCTCCTCAGCGACAGACATAGCAAATTTGGAAAGATATTCGTAAAAAGCGGCGTTATCTTTGGCGCCATTTCATCCGTTATGCTCGCATTCCCAACAGGCGACCTTGCCGCCAAAAATGTTGTTAAATACCAACCTGCTGCATTTGCGGCCATGGAAGGAATCTTTAAAACAGAGAAGGGAGGATCTGAGATTGTCCTTATCGGCCAACCTGATATGGAAAACAAAAAACTTGACAATAAAATTGCTGTCCCAAATGTCCTAAGTTTTCTTACCTACCAACGCTGGGATGCTGAAATAAAAGGGCTAAACGAGTTCGACGGCTCATTACATCCCACAAATGTTCCTGGGCTCTATTATAGCTATCACATCATGGTTGGTTTAGGGACAATATTCATTGGAATCATGGTATTGGGTAGCTTTTTACTTTGGCGAAATAAGTTGTATCAGACCAAATGGTTACTGTGGATTATTATGTTTATGATCCCTTTTCCCTATATCGCCAATACGGCAGGCTGGTATACATCCGAACTAGGACGACAACCTTGGTTGGTCTACAATCTGATGCGTATGGTAGATGGTGTATCGCCCACGGTATCTTCTGGTAATACGTTATTTACCTTATTGGGATTTGTCGGACTCTATATTCTTTTGGGATTGTTGTTCCTTATGTTAGTATTGAAAATTATTCGAAAAGGCCCCGAGCCTCATACTCCTATCGCTTTAAACTAATTTGTCATGGAAATATTCTGGTTTGTTGTATTAACTTTCATGTTGGGTATCTATGTAGTCCTCGACGGTTATGATTTTGGAGCGGGAATTGTGCATTTATTTTTTGCTAAAACCGAACAGGAGAAGAAGGCTGTAACAAATGCAATCGGTCCATTTTGGGATGCAAATGAAGTTTGGCTGATCGCATCGGGTGGAGTTTTATTCTTTGCTTTTCCCACACTTTATGCGTCATCTTTCAGTGGATTCTATCTCCCTCTCATGCTGGTATTATGGTTACTGATCTTTAGGGCAATAAGTCTTGAACTGAGAGGTCAAGTGCATCATAGGCTTTGGGAAGCCTTGTGGGACAAAGCTTTTGGTCTGGCGAGCCTGCTTCTTGCGCTTTTTTTTGGAGCCGCTTTAGGCAATGTGGTCCGCGGAGTTAACCTTGGCATGGTCGAAAATGGCGTATCTACTCAGGAACCGCATTATTTCTTCCTGGCACTCTGGAATCCCACCTTTGATCCTCTGGCCGAACATCAAGGCATTATTGACTGGTTTACGGTAATATTAGGTTTAGTGGCAGTCGTAACGCTGACAATCCATGGTGCTGGATGGGTCATATTAAAAACATCCAGTACTTTAAATCAACGGCTTAAAAATATCATATTTAAACTGAATTTCGTATTACTTGCATTGGTCCTCCTATCGGCTTATGTCTGGCATTATGTAAAACCGATATCCCTGAATAATCTGCAAAATCATTATTGGCTTTGGATCTTCCCATTGATCGCAACTATTGGCTTATTTGGACAGTTTTGGATCAGAACATTCAAAAAAGATGGCATCGGTTTTCTCTTCTCAGCGCTATTTATACTAGGAAGTTTTGCGACGACAGTAGCCTCCATGTTTCCTACCCTACTTCCTTCGACCAATACTATAAACCCATCACTGACCATACAGAATGCTGCTGCACATGAATATGGGCTCGCTGTAGGTTTAGGATGGTTTATTTTTGCGGCAATTTTGGTAGTCGCTTATTTTATCATCCAATTTCGAGTCTTTAAAGGAAAATTAGATGATGTAGGTTATGGTGAACATTAAAACAATTATATGACGTTTTAAAGACCTAATAATTTGTGCTTCAAGGCAAGTTGCACCAATTCGACCATATTTTTCACCTTAAATTTTGTCAAGAGATTGCGTCGATGTGTTTCTATCGTAACGGGACTTAAAAACAGCTTCTCCGCAATCTGATTGCTGGTATGGCCATTGGATATCATAATTAAAATCTCCTTTTCCCTTTGTGTTAAACGAGGAAGAGATTCCATAGAAGATATTGCCCCAACATAAAGCGCCCTCGCACTATCGCAGAGCGCTTCTTGTCCATTTAATGCAAGCTCTACACAACGAAGGAATTCTCCGTTAGACACATCTTTTAATATGTAACCTTTTCCCCCATTTCGCATAAACTGAAAAATAAGATTACGATCTGCCAGATTACTCAGTGCAATAACCGGAATCATGGGAAACAGCTTCTTCACTTGCAAACAGACGTCCAATCCGCTGGTATTCACAAGCTGCATATCCATAAGCACCAAATCTACACTTGTACAATCCAAAAATTCGATCAATGATACTTCCTCCAGAAATGAATATACTTTATACCCGTTTTGGTTATTGAGAAAAGACGTTACGCCTTCCAATAATAAAGGATGGTCATCCAATATGGCAATAATTTTCATACATTAGTTTTTAACTAAACACTTACTCCTACTTCAATTTGGGTACCAGATCCAATTTTACTCTGCATATCAATAGATCCATTAATCCATTTAATTCTCTTTACCATATTATTTAATCCCATTCCATAATTTGCGACGGAAGAATCAAACCCTTTTCCATTGTCTTCTATCAAAATCTGCAATATCCCCTGTGATTTACTTACCTGAACAATAATGAGGTCTGCATCTGCATATTTCAATGCGTTTGAGATCGCCTCCTGGACAATCCGATATATTGCCAATCCTTTTTGGAAGTCCAGGCGCACTTCGTCCTCATAATTTTCAAATTGGATCTGAACCTTACTATTTCTCATCGAAAGACACAATTGTTCCAATGCTGCTATCAGACCAAATTGCCGTAATGACTCGGGCATCAGATTATGCGATATCCGTCGAACTTCGCCCAAAATATCGTTCAGTTTGTGAGGTAATTCATCCGTCAAATTGAATTCATCAGTCTGCCCTCCAGCGATCTTAAACTTTAATCCTGTCAACATTCCGCCAATACTATCGTGCAAATCCTGTGCGATACGCTGCCGTTCCTGCTCTTCAGCTTTGAGCATGGACTCGGAAATTTGCAACTGCTTTTCCTTTGCCAATTTCTCTAAAGCAATCTCATGGTTCATCTGGATCTGTCCATTCAGTTTCCGTTGTTTTTTATAGGAAAATGTAACAAATAAAACAACGATAAAAAGTAAAATAGCAATACCTAAAACAAGCAAGATCTTTAATTGATTGCGATCTTTTTCTGCACGTAGATTTAAAATCAATTTTTCTTTTTCTACGGTTTTGTATTTAGCCTCCATTTCGTTCATCTTCTCCAAAAGCTGTACCTTCTGTATACTATCAGAGAGCTTACTCGCCACATTGGACATCTTAAGTGCTTCTTTATAATCCCCCATGAGTTCATTGACCGCTGCCAATTGACCATAAACAATTTTACTGTTGTAAAGATCGCGTGTCAACAATCCATTTTTTATAATTTCCTCCAATGGCAGTTTCGCTTCAGCATATTTTTTTTGCATCAAATAGACATTAAACTTTCTAAACAGCATCATCTGGTAGGATTTCCAATTGTTCATTTTCTTCGACCAGTCCAAACCAATATCCAGCATTCGTAACGCTTCATCCGTCTGTTGTTTCGTCGTAAAATAGAGCGCTTCATTGTAATAGTAATTGGGTAGCTGAGAAGAGTTTGGATTCTTACCTAAAAGGAGCTTAGCTTTATCCAATAGCAATCGAGCCTCTTTTGATTTTACCTGATAACAATATGTACTAACGGCATTTAAATAGGCTACCAGTAATGCTGTGCTCGCTGGTTGTTGTTCAAGCTGTTTGATCGCCATCTGATGATACTCATCTGCTTTTACCAATTGATTGGATGACATAAAGGTCATACCGATCATCGTATTTATCGCACCTTCCATGAGGGGATCGTGTGCTTTGGCATATGGCAGACATTTACCATTGAGTATATCCAAAAAATCAGCAAACCCTTTTTTCGGAAATCGAATTAAGCCCAGATTATACCAAGCTTTGGCTAAGAGCTGCTGCTGAAAGGGCTGCTTGGCATTCCCCAGGATATCCACGCATTTTTGGGCTTCAACCTCTGCACGCTCACTATCTAAAAATTGGCCATAGAAGAAGCTTTTATAAAGTGCCCCCATGGCCTGAAGGCTTTTGAATGGTTTGGCCATCTGCTCCCCCCGCCGCATATTTTCCCAGAATCTCGCTGTATCACGAAACCTGTAGTAATCCGCCAAATAAAAGTACTGTAGTGTTTTTACGCTGTCATCTGAAGTTGATTTCAACAGCATTTCGGCATCAGCCCGATATTTCTCCTCATTTAAGGGCAGAAAACCCTGCGCTTTTGTCGTCTGTACAGCAAAACACATCGCACAGCATACAATTAACTTTAACAAAACCCGACATTGTAAGCCCATTTAATCAGATACCTTATATAACATGAACAATAAAAACAGTTTATTGCATTTTTAGCGAGATGCGCCTCGTTAAATGTGTGATTCTGGAAAATTCGGTGGACACGAACTCTTCGACACATGGTCCTTCAAAACTAAGCAATTTTAAAAATATATAAAGCACCTCGATAGTGATCAAGGTGCTTTATATTCTCCGACGCAGCAATTATCTAAACTGCTTTTATCAAAATAAAATTTTTATGAACGTCCCGATAATGTTTCAAACACTGCCGTTCTAGTTGTTGCGATATTAATCAACAGGTCTAATTTACATTGATACGTTGAAGAAAGCTTCCTTGAACTAGAGGTTTCAAATAGTCCACTTTTAACAATAGGCACGCTAAAAGGCAGGGTCCATGCCCGTAATGATTTTGCTATCGTATCCATTGCGTTGATCCCTTGTAAAGCCTGCACCCCATCTGCCCAGCAAACCAGCCCAATATTTTTATCCGTAAGATATGCCGGACTATTTTTTGCGCTTATCTCCAGCCAATCCAAACAGTTTTTCATTACACCAGGGATACTTCCGTGATATAAAGGAGATAGCCAAAAATGTACATCTGCCTCTAAAAAAAGATTATTCATAATCTTTACACTATTCGGTATCCTGCTAAGACTACTATCAAAAAGTGGAATACCACTATCAGCCAGATTAAACACGCTGTTCGCTATCCCAAGCTGATTCAGTTGTTCAGCGAAATAATCAGATAATATACCCGAAGTAGATTCTTGTCTCCGCTCCAAAGCTCCATTAAATATTAATGCTTTCATGATTTCTTTATGTTCTTTTAAAAATAACCTTTGGCATACCGATTTCCCCGTACATCAATGTTTTGACAATCGGAATTAAACGTGAAGTAGCCAATATATAAAGTGATTCAGGCATATTTGGTCGCGCCCTTATAACAACTTTTTGATCCCGATACAAGGAAAGATCCGCAAGCTTCAAATGCTGTGTCCATAACTCCAGTTCCATTGTTTCCACACTTTTAAAATCATAATATACTACGTCAGGATGGAATTTTTCGGCTAACGCCATATATACCCAAGGTGGAATAATTGCGTCAACGGAACAAGTAAATGCGACTGCTTTGCCCATAAAAGGCTTCAGGTCCAACGCAGCCAGGGAAGCCTTAAATTCCTTTTCGCGGACAATCATTTCTTGGTAAAAGAGTATTTTGATGTCAAATTCTATAATTTCAACTATATTTTTGAAATCAATGAGATCAAACGCCAATATACCCGAATTTTCAACCTTATTTACAAACATGTTATTTTATAATTAGTATATCCGCTTAATTGAATGTTCAAGGTTTTAAATCAATTTATCGATCACTTCTTCGTACTGCTTTTCGACGGCAGACCAATCTAAGACAGACCAAAACGCATCCAAATAGTCTGCTCTTTTATTCTGATATTTCAAATAATAGGCATGTTCCCATACATCAACACCCAAGATAGGCACACCCCTACTCGTCAATTGGGTATCCATCAAAGGATTATCCTGATTGGGCGTCGCTACTACATCCAAAGTACCATTGTATTTAATATAAAGCCAAGACCATCCAGAACCAAATTGTCCGAGTCCTGCGTTTTTTATCCTTGTTTTCAACTCATCTAAGGAACCAAAAGTTGCATCTATTTCCTTTGCTAACTTTCCAGTAGGTACTGTTTTCGGTGTTGCAGATAAAATTTGCCAAAACAAGGAATGATTGTAGTGCCCTCCGGCATTGTTGCGAATAGCTGGGCTATATTGGCTCACCTCCGCCAGGATATCCTGCAATTCAATAACTTCAGCACCTGTACCGACTACGGCTTTATTTAAATTATCAACATAGGCCTGATGATGTTTTTGATGATGAATCGTCATTGTCTCCTGATCAAAATAAGGTTCAAGTGCCCCATAGGCATATGATAAATCTGGTAATTGAAATTTGCTCATGTTATTTTAGTTTTATTGTTTTAATAATGAATCAAAACTAACTAATAGACATTAATAAAACAACCAAATAGTTGTTTTATTAATGTCATAAAATTTATCCTCTGCTAGACAAAAACTTTAATACTATTGATTATAGCAACAATTTAAAAAATAGTATCTTTGTTCAGAAAACATTAAAACAACTTTTTAATTGTCAAATGCAGAAGGCTCCAGCAGATAGAATATTAATGTTATTAAAAATGCGAGGCGAGGTTACGGCTGCGCTTATTGCGGCAGAGTTGGGTATTACAAAAGAGGGCGCCCGCAAACACCTGCTCAATCTTGCTAATCAGGACCTAATAGAATCTTATGCGAGAAGTGAAGGCATAGGCCGACCATCCACCTATTATTGCCTTTCACCATTAGGGCTTGCAAAATTTCCAGATAGTCATGCTGACATTACTGTACAACTCCTGCAATCCATTAAACAGGTGCTTGGTGAGAATGCCTTGGATCTATTGATCACCGACCGCGAGTCAAAAGTATATCAGAAATATATGAATGCCATATCTGATACCAGATCTATCGAAAAAAAACTTGATATTATCGCTACCAAGAGAACGGAAGAAGGATATATGGCAGAATGGAAAAAAGAAGCCGAATCTTATCTCCTCATTGAAAATCACTGTCCCATATGTGCCGCAGCAACTGAATGTCAAGGTTTTTGTCGTTCAGAACTTCGCAATTTTCAACAGCTTATCGGCCCATCATATTCGATCAGCAGAATAGAATACATTATCGAAAATGGTTCCCGTTGCACTTACCGCATAACGGAAAGAAAATAATGTAACTTTTTCAGTCGCATCCTACAGGGCTAACGCATTAAAAAT
>NZ_DLJD01000009.1:81383-92013 GCF_002484085.1 Sphingobacterium sp. UBA7625 | reverse complement strand
AATCCCTTAAGGGAAAAGTTTATCCCCCTGAGAGGAAAGTAAAATCCCCTAGGAATTTTTTGAAATCCCTTAAGGGAAGAGTTTGTCCCCCTTAGGGGAAAGCGCTAATCTTCATCGTCAAAGTTATATTTTGCATTGTGGAGCTTCCGTTCTACGACAGGTGTGTGTCCGAAATAATGGATATAAGTTTTAATAAAATATTTGGCCGTCGAAAACTGTAATCTGAAAGCGATCATATCAACGGAATCGTTGGAGGTTCGGAGCATTTCCCGGCCTTTATAGATCCGTATGGCCTGAATGGCCGAATTTACGGTTAATCCGTTATCTTTAAATACTCGGTATAATGTTCGCTCACTTGTAAGCAGGGCGGCTGCAATACACTGAATGTTGATTCCCTCATCCATATAATGCGCATAGATATAGGCCTTTGCCCGATGGAGGAGCGAGATGTCCTCTTGTTGAGCCGATTTGCGCTGTTCGGTCAGATCCCTGTGATAAAGCTCAATGATATTGCTTGTATAAAATTGTAGTCTGACGCTTAATGAATAGGCCGAGGATTTGGTCTGTTGGATAAGGTCGAGCACTTTTCTGATGCGGTAGCCAATCTTTTCCGTGGCTAATACCTGTGTTACCTGTAGCCTGTCCAGATGCAGCGTATTCCATTCCAGTGCTAAGGAGCTGGAATCTTCTATTTCAACTCCGATCAGGATCATAGCGACTTTACCGGATTTTATCTGATAGCTGATTTCTTGATCCGTATTAAAGTAGCCCAAATATTGCTGATGGACTAGAGTGGATTGATTAAAGCCTTTTATGGAAGAAGAACCATGAAATTGGAAAGCCAGCCAGAGCGCAGTCTGGCTATTGCAGATATTAAAATTCCAGTCTTCTTCAAAAGTTCCGGCTATTTCCAAAAAAGTATGGCTACCTATTTTTTTACTGGCGATATACTGATCTTTAGTACAAAGAATAGGATCTTCCGCCGTCAGAAAATTAAAGTACAGTCCTTTGGGAGCAGTATGGCGTTGTGCTAAATGGTACGGATATTTAAGGTTTATGCTCTTGTTGATCAGCATACTTTTTCGAAAAATTGGTTAGTATCGTTAAGATACAAAAGTATTTCGATGTAAGCAACTTAATGCTGTTCAAAGATTATTTTATTTTTAAAGGACAGTGTAAACAGGAATGGCAAATGGAATACAAAAGGACTAAAGGAAAAAACGGCAAAGCTATTTATCTGTATCAACCAGCTCTGCCGTCAGGTAGCTGCTATTCAACGATGATATTGATCCCTGCCATATTCGCTTTATATCTGATTTTTTCAATCAGTCCGTAATAACTCCAGTTGCGTAATAGAAATTCATCTTCTTTAGCGAATTCTTCTTTACTCGTTTTTGGCCATTCCCAGAATACGCATTATTGTCAGCAGTCAAAGAATGGTCAGATTATTCGCCCAAAGAAATTACTTTAGATGAATTTGAGGAGGACGTGATAGATTTGATTGAACACCATAATTATTTAATTAATGTATTTTCCGTCGATTCAAAGGCTGGGTTCGTGGTCAATGTAAAGGAATTTGCTCGGGATATAAGTGATGAATTGGAAAAGTATTAAGCATCACGTGCTTTTGAAAGTGTTTTTCTACGTCGGAAAAAAATGAATAACTCGTATCTTTATCCCTATGACCGACATTCAGAAAAGATTTGACCGTATCCTTGCTATTTATATGCACCTGCAGGCAAAACCTGTGGTGACTGCCGCTGCGCTGGCAGAAAAATACGAAGTAAGCCTGCGGACGATCTATCGCGATATCCGCTCCCTCATGCAGGCAGGAATACCTATTTATGGCGAAGCAGGAAATGGCTATTCCTTGGTCGAAGGGTATAAAATGCCGCCCCTGCAATTTAGCCGCGAGGAGGCCCTGAGTTTTGTCGCTGCTGAAAAATTGGTTGAGAAGTATACAGACAGGAATCTCGCCCACCATTTTACGACAGCTATGCTCAAGATGAAGGCTATTTTGAGAGGGAACGAAAAGGAACATGTTGCTTTGTTGGGTGACAATTTTCTCGTTCGAGGTGGCCGCCATCAGTTTAATGAGAAATTGACCCATGGCACAAATACACTTATAGAAAGTATAGCGGAAAAAAAATGTGTGGAAATTTATTATTCCAAACCGTCAGACAAGACACCGGAAAAACGGGAGATTGAAGCAGTGGGTATTTTCGTGGAAAGTAAGTTTTGGTATGTCCTTGCTTTTTGTAAACTCCGCAATGATTACCGGCAATTTCGCCTGGACCGGATCAGCAATATCCGGAAGCTCGCTGATAGTTTTGGAAAAGAACACCCCGAACTTTCTTTTTTTCTGAATAAACGGCACGAGACGCCAACAACCAAAGTGGTAGTGCAGGTGAACAGAGAGATGGCGAGGTATATGGAATGGGATCGCCATTACTTTGGATTTCAAAAGGAAGTGGTTACTGACAGTTATGTTGAAATGCACTTTGAAAGCATCCATGTTGAGAGTGGATTTGCACGCTGGTACATGATGTTTGCCGATAAAGGAAAGATTATAGAGCCGGAATCGCTAAAAGGAACTGTAAAGCAATTGCTGGCGGCAGCACTCGAACAGGTTTAATCTGAACTTAGGGGAGCTTGAGGTTCCCCGTCGAGAGATTACTAAAAAAAATACTTGTCCGGTATCTGAGTAGAACCCGAACAAGTATTTTTATAAAATATAGATTTTAAGATGTCAGTGATAATAATGTGGCAGGTCTCCAATATTATATAGAGCGTCTTCGACTAGTAATACTAGAATCTACCATCTCAAATCTAATATCTCTCATCTAACAAGTTAATCCCGCTCCCAGAAAAATGGAGGTTGGATACCCAACAAGCGTAAATAGACAAATCCTTGACCACGGTGGTGGATCTCATTATCGATGAAATAGAATATACTGTGGATGATCGGCGAATTGTATTGTCCGAACAGGTTAAATTCTTCGGAGAAACGTTCTGTTGGAATCTTGTCGAATAATGCACTGATCTGTGGAGTAGCCTCATCCCAGGCCTGTAATAGTTGAGCTTTGGTCGTATAGTTAAACTTCTCATTAAGTTCGCCGCTTTTATTATTGACAATTTCCTGTAACCCTGGAACGGCAATACCCAAAAGCTCCTGGATCATTTCGGCAAATGTCCGCATGCCTTCTACTTTATAATTGAAAAGTGCTTCTTCCGGAAATTTTTCGATCGTTTGTCTTGTTAAATTTCTGTGGCCTAACCAATGTGCAAGCAGTTCGTTCTTGGAAATGATTTCTGTTTTCATGATTATCGTATTTTAAGTGTTTAAATTTTAATCTGGATGAATTGTCTTCCGTTATTAAGACAGTTCAAAATTAGCCGGATAAATGACAGCTGTATGGCAGTAGAGTAAATGAAATCTTGTTTTTTTATTTTTTTGGTGAATGAATTGTGCGGAGTGTTGTGAGTTGTCTGATCGGGTGAATAAAATCGGAGTAGGGAGGAAATTAGAAAATAAAAAAAATAATTCACTAATTATTTGACAGTTATAAAAATGTTTGTAACTTTGCAGTCCCTTAATGGGAATAGTGTGTCTTGAGCGAAGCCCTACTGCTTCGAAGGACTTTTAATTAATTAATTTACAACATGTCAGGTATTATTGGAAAAAAAGTAGGAATGACAAGCCTGTTTAACGCTGAAGGAAAGAATATTCCTTGTACAGTGATTCAGGCTGGGCCGTGCGTGGTTACGCAGATACGTACGGAAGAAAAGGACGGCTACTCGGCAATTCAACTTGGTTTCGATGAAGCTAAGGAGAAAAACACGACAGCTCCTTTGAAAGGGCACTTTGCGAAAGCAAACACAACGCCTAAGCGTAAGTTGGTAGAGTTTAAAACTTTCCCAGATGCAAAACAACTTGGTGACGTAGTTGACGTTACACTTTTCGAGGAAGGCGAATTCGTAGATGTAGTCGGTACTTCAAAAGGTAAAGGTTTCCAAGGTGTAATGAAACGTCATGGATTTGGTGGTGTAGGTGGTGCGACTCACGGTCAGCACAACAGACTACGTGCTCCAGGTTCATTAGGTGCTTCATCATGGCCTTCACGCGTATTTAAAGGTATGCGCATGGCTGGTCGTACAGGTGGTGACAGAGTTAAAGTTCAAAACTTACAGGTGTTGAAAGTTTACGCTGAGCAAAACCTTATCGTTGTTAGTGGTTCCATTCCAGGAGCTAAAGGTTCTTATGTAATCGTAGACAAATAGTAGAGATGGAAGTTAAAGTTTTAAATTTATCAGGTAAAGAAACAGGTGCCAAGGTGCAACTTCCTGAGTCGGTATTTGGGTTAGAGCCTAACGATCATGCGATCTATTTGGATGTGAAACAATACTTAGCGAACCAACGCCAAGGAACTCACAAATCTAAACAACGTAATGAAATCGCGGGTTCAACTCGTAAATTACACAAACAAAAAGGTACTGGTGGTGCTCGTGCGGGTTCTATCAAATCTCCATTGTTTAATGGTGGTGGTCGTGTATTCGGTCCTCAACCTCGTGACTACTCGTTCAAGTTGAACAAAAAATTGAAACAAGTAGCACGTAAATCAGCGTTGTCTTACAAAGCAAAAGATAATAATATTGTGGTATTGGATGAAGTGAAATTCGATGCTATCAAAACTAAAAATTATGTTGCTTTAATAAATGCGTTGAACGTAGCTGATGAGAAAACATTGTTGGTATTGCCAGCTTACGATGAAATTGTTTATAAATCAAGCAGAAATTTGAAAAAAGCAAAAGTTATTGTTGCTTCTGATTTAAATACATACGATGTATTAAATGCAACAAAATTATTGTTAACAACAGATGCTGTTAAAACTTTGGAGGAAGCATTAGCTAAGTAATATGGAAATTATCAAAAAACCTATCTTGACTGAGAAAGCTTCTATCTTAACGGAAAAATTAAACCGTTACGCTTTCAAAGTAGATCACAGAGCAAACAAAATCCAGATTAAATCAGCTGTTGAAGCTATGTTCGGTGTTACAGTTCTTGCTGTAAACACTGCAGTTGTAGCAGGTAAAGCAAAAAGCCGTTACACAAAAGCAGGTTTCGTATCTGGTAGAGCTCCTAAGTATAAAAAAGCTATCATTACTATTAAAGATGGCGAAACTATTGACTTTTACAGTACTATATAATTTAAGATGGCAGTTAAAAGATTCAAACCGGTAACCCCTGGTACTCGTTTCAGAATAGGCGCAGATTATTCTGATATTACTACAAACGTTCCTGAAAAATCGTTAGTAGTAAAAATCAACAAGAAATCAGGTGGTCGTAATAACTCCGGTAAAATGACTATGCGTTATCTCGGTGGGGGACATAAAAAAGTATACCGATTAATTGATTTCAAACGCGATAAAAAAGATATCCCTGCAAAAGTAGCTACTATNNGCAGGTGATAAAGTTGCCCCAGAAGTTGGTAATACATTACCATTAGCAAACATTCCATTGGGTTCTATCATCCACAACATTGAATTAAATCCTGGTCAAGGTGGTTCAATTGCTCGTTCGGCTGGTACTTATGCTCAATTGTCTGCTCGTGATGGTAAATATGCCATCATCAAATTGCCTTCAGGCGAAACACGTATGATCTTATTGACTTGTGTTGCTACAATTGGTTCGGTATCGAACCATGAGAGATCTAACCAAGTGTTAGGTAAAGCAGGTCGCAAACGTTGGTTAGGTCGTCGTCCAAGAGTTCGTGGTGTTGCGATGAACCCAGTAGATCACCCAATGGGTGGTGGTGAAGGCCGTACTTCAGGAGGTCACCCACGCTCACGTACAGGTGTATTAGCTAAAGGCTTCAAAACACGTTACAAGAAGAAAACATCGAATCGTTACATCATTGAGAGAAGGAAAAAATAATGGCTCGTTCAATTAAAAAAGGTCCTTATATCGATCACAACTTAGAAAGAAAAGTTCTTTCTATGAATGAAACTAACAAAAAGTCAGTTATCAAAACATGGTCTCGTAGATCAATGATTTCACCTGATTTTGTTGGCCATACCTTCGCAGTGCACAACGGGAATAAATTTATCCCTGTTTATGTAACAGAAAATATGGTAGGTCACAAGCTTGGTGAATTCGCGCCTACGCGTACATTCAGAGGCCACGCAGAAAAGAAAAAATAATAGGTAATGGAAGCAACAAAAAAACTTAAAAAGTCTGTCTTAATTAGACAACGCAAAGAGCAAGAGAAAGCTCAACAAGGTGGAGCTTCGGATGCCAAATTATTGAACTGCCCTACTTCGCCTCGTAAGATGCGTTTAGTGGTAGACTTAATTCGTGGCCAGCGTGTTGAAAATGCATTATACATTTTGAAACACTCTAGTAAAGAAGCTGCTGCTCGTGTAGAAAAATTATTATTATCTGCAATCAAAAACTGGGAAGCCAAAAACGAAGGTAAATCAGTGGAAGAAAGCGAACTTATTGTAAAAGAAGTATCAGTAGGTGGCGGTCGTCAATTGAAAAGATTGCGCCCAGCTCCTCAAGGTCGCGGATACAGAGTTCGTAAACGTTCAAATCACGTTACGTTGGTAGTTGATAGCAAATTAAACGTTGAACAAAACTAATTTATTGAGAAATGGGACAAAAAGCAAATCCAATAGGTAGCAGATTAGGAATCATCAAAGGTTGGGATTCTAACTGGTTCGGAGGTAAAAACTATTCCGATAAATTAGTTGAAGACGAAAAAATCAGAAAATATCTTTCTGTTCGTATTGCAAAAGGTGGTGTAGCTAAAGTTGTTATCGAAAGAACTTTAAAACGTATCACTGTTACAATTCACACTGCTCGTCCAGGTATCGTTATCGGAAAAGGTGGTCAAGAAGTTGACAAGATCAAAGAAGAGTTGAAAAAACTGACTAAAAAGGATGTTCAAATCAATATTTTCGAGATCAAACGCCCTGAGTTAGATGCTAAGTTAGTAGCTGAAGGTGTCGCTAAGCAATTAGAGGCGCGTATTTCATTCCGTCGTGCAATGAAAACTTCAATCGCTTCTACCATGCGTATGGGTGCAGAAGGTATCAAAATCATGTGTTCTGGTCGTTTAGGTGGTGCTGAAATGGCACGTACTGAACAATACAAAGAAGGAAGAACTCCTTTACACACATTGCGTGCTGATATCGACTACGCTTTAGCTGAAGCATTGACTACATACGGTAAAATCGGTATCAAAGTTTGGATCTGTAAAGGTGAGGTTTACGGTAAACGTGACTTATCTCCAAACATTGGTCAAGCATCTGGTGTAAAATCACGTGGCAACCACGAAGGTGGTGGCGAACGTCGTGACAACCGTAACAAAGGTGGTCGCGGTGGAAACAGCCGTGGTGGAAACAACCGTGGTGGAAATAACCGTGGTCCGAAAAAAGATTAATAGAGTTTATTTAGATTACAACAAAAACCTGCTGAAGAAGCAGATTTAAAAAGTATACGAACATGTTACAGCCAAAAAGAACGAAGTTCAGAAAGATGCAGAAAGGCCGCATGAAAGGTAACGCTTCTCGTGGAGCGGAGTTAGCTTTCGGTTCTTTCGGTATCAAAACAATGGAGCAAGCATGGATCACTAGTCGTCAAATCGAGGCAGCTCGTATTGCGGTTACACGTTATATGAAACGTGAAGGTCAAGTTTGGATTCGTATTTTCCCTGACAAACCTGTTACGAAAAAACCTGCAGAGGTACGTATGGGTAAAGGTAAGGGTGCTCCAGAATACTGGGTAGCAGTAGTACGCCCAGGCCGTATGTTATTTGAAGCAGAAGGTGTGCCTTTGGAAATTGCCAAAGAAGCTTTACGCCTTGCAGCTCAAAAACTTCCGGTTCAAACTAAGTTTGTGATTCGTAGAGACTACGTTGAAGCATAAAAATCTTGGTAATGTCATCATTTAAGCGTTAGGGCCGTTACTCCTAACGCTACATATAAACGGATGATAACCCAAATAACAACTGAAAAAACATGAAAAATTCAGAAATTTTAGAATTATCTAATGAGGACTTAGCAGCTCGTCTTGTAGAGGAGAAAACAGCCCTTACGAAATTGAAATTTGCACATGCTGTTTCAGCTATTGAGAACCCTAACGTGATCAAGGCAGCACGCAGAGCTATCGCTCGTATCAGCACAGAAATCAGTGCACGCAAAGCTGCAGCTAAAAACGAAACAGCCTCTGAGGCGTAAAATTTAAAGTCGAAATGGAAAGAAATTTAAGAAAAACAAGAATCGGCTTAGTAGTTAGCAACAAAATGGACAAGTCTATTGTAGTGGCTGTTGAACGTAAAGTAAAACACCCTATCTATGGTAAGTTCGTTAAAAAAACTACTAAATTTAAAGCTCATGACGAAACTAATACCTGCGGTATCGGCGACACGGTATTAATTATGGAAACTCGTCCGCTGAGTAAAACAAAAAACTGGAGATTAGTTGAAATTATAGAAAGAGCTAAATAACATGGTACAACAAGAATCAAGACTTAATGTAGCTGACAATAGCGGTGCTAAAGAAGTTTTAGTAATCCGTGTATTGGGCGGTACGCGTAAGCGTTATGCATCAATCGGAGATAAGATTGTTGTATCGGTGAAAAGCGCTATGCCTTCAGGAAACGTGAAAAAAGGTTCCGTTTCTAAAGCAGTAGTCGTTAGAACGAAAAAAGAAATCCGTCGTAAAGATGGTTCTTATATCCGTTTTGATGACAACGCCGCTGTATTATTAAATAATAATGATGAGCCACGTGGCTCACGTATCTTTGGCCCTGTTGCCAGAGAATTGCGTGAGAAACAGTTCATGAAAATTGTATCACTAGCACCGGAGGTTTTATAATTATGGCAATCAAGAAAACAAAAACGACTACGCACAAAATCAAAATTAAAAAAGGTGATTTAGTGAAAGTTATCGCTGGTAACTCTAAAGGTGTTCAAGGAAAAGTATTAACTGTTTTAGTGGATAAAAATAGAGCTATCGTTGAAGGCGCTAACATCGTAAAAAAACACACTAAACCAAGTGCAGCTAATCCTAATGGTGGTATCATTGAGAAAGAAGCTGGTATTCACATCTCTAATTTAGCTGTTATCGATCCTAAAACAGGTGAAACTACCCGTGTAGGCCGTAAGTTAAATGCAGATGGTAAATTAGTTCGTTACGCTAAAAAATCAGGGGAGGAAATTAAATAATGACTTACGTACCAAGATTAAAAGTGAAATATGCGGAGGAAATCCGTAAAGCACTTCAAGAAAAATTTCAGTATAAAAGTATTATGCAGGTTCCTAAACTTGAGAAAATCGTTGTTTCACAAGGCGTAGGAGCTGCAACAGCTGACAAAAAATTAATCGATAACGCTATCGCTGAATTGACTTTAATCACAGGTCAACAAGCCGTTGCTACAAAATCGAAAAAAGATATTTCAAACTTTAAATTACGTAAAGGTATGCCTGTAGGGGCACGTGTTACTTTACGTGACAACAACATGTTCGAATTCTTGGATCGTTTGGTAGCAGTATCGCTTCCACGTATTCGTGACTTCCGCGGTATCAACGATAAAGGTTTTGACGGACGTGGTAACTATAACTTAGGTATCACTGAACAAATCATTTTCCCTGAGATCAACATTGATAAAATCAACAAGATCCAAGGTATGGATATCACTTTTGTGACTTCTGCTCAAAATGATGTTGAAGCTTTAGAATTGTTGAAACAATTCGGTTTACCATTTAAAAATCAAAATACTAATAACAATGGCTAAAGAAGGATTAAAAGCACGCGAAGTAAAACGCGCTAAATTGGTAGCTAAATATGCGGCAAAACGTGCAGAATTAAAAGCTGCTGGCGATTACGTTGCATTAGATAAATTACCTAAAAATGCTTCTCCGGTACGTTTACACAACCGTTGTAAATTGACTGGCCGTCCTAAAGGATATATGCGTCAATTCGGTATCTCCCGTGTAACTTTCCGTGAGATGGCTTTGGATGGCAAGATCCCAGGGGTGAAAAAAGCTTCTTGGTAATTAAAAAAAAATACTTAATTTTGCCCGGGCAATTCTACTTAGGATTGCCGGGTTTTTGCATTTAAAATTGTTTAACAGATAGCAGGTCTCATACCAATGGTTGGGAGGGAAACCGCTGTCGCAAATTTCATATATAATGACTACAGATCCAATTGCGGATTACCTTACACGAGTAAGGAATGCCATCAAGGCCAACCACAGGGTTGTTGAAATTCCTGCATCGAACCTAAAAAAAGAGATCACTAAAGTTCTTTTTGACAAAGGTTACATTGCTAATTACAAATTCGATGAGAATGGCGTACAGGGTACGATCAAAATCGCATTGAAATATAATCCAATTAGCAAAATTCCGGCTATTCGTACGTTGACACGTGTGAGTAAACCTGGTTTAAGAAAGTATGCAAGCGTTGATACTATGCCTCGTGTTTTGAATGGTTTAGGTATTGCTATCTTGTCAACATCGAAAGGTGTTATGACAGATAAAGAAGCTAGACTTCAAAATGTTGGTGGTGAAGTTTTATGTTACGTTTATTAATCTAGGTAAAAACACAAAGAAATGTCAAGAATTG
>NZ_DLJD01000009.1:80662-81228 GCF_002484085.1 Sphingobacterium sp. UBA7625 | reverse complement strand
AGGTGAAGTATTGAGAAGAAAAGCAGGTAAATCAGCTAAAAAATAATAATCATGGCAGGACAAAAAGCATCTCGTAGAGAGAGAATCAAAAAAGGAATCAGAAAAAACCTTGCTGGAACGTCTGAACGTCCACGTTTATCGGTTTTTAGAAGTAACAAAGGTATCTATGCGCAAATCATTGATGACAATGCAGGTAAAACATTAGTTGCTGCATCTAGCTTGTCAAAAGAATTTGTTGCATCTGGTAACAAAGTTGATCAATCTAAAGCTGTAGGTAAATTGGTTGCTGAAAAAGCAGTAGCAGCAGGTATTAATAAAGTAGTTTTTGACCGTAATGGGTACTTATACCATGGCCGTATCAAATCTTTGGCTGAAGGTGCTCGCGAAGGCGGTTTAGACTTTTAATCATAGAAAGAAATGGCATTAAGCAATATAAAAAGAGTAAAATCAAGCGAAATTGAATTAAAAGATCGCTTAGTAAGTATCCAACGTGTAGCTAAAGTTACTAAAGGTGGTCGTACTTTCAGCTTCTCTGCAATTGTTGTAGTAGGTGATGAAAACGGTAT
>NZ_DLJD01000009.1:80065-80500 GCF_002484085.1 Sphingobacterium sp. UBA7625 | reverse complement strand
CACCGCGGTGTCGATTTGAATAAAGTATTTAACGGTTAATTATCATGGCAAAAATCAAAATCACCCAGATAAAGAGCGTTATCGACAGAAGCGAGCGCCAAAAGAAAACTATTGAGGCATTGGGTTTGAAAAGAATCAACCACTCAGTAGAAGTTGAAGCTACTCCATCAATCATTGGAATGGTACGTAAAGTAAACCATTTAGTAGCTATCGAAACTATTTAATATTAGCATATGGAAGGGGTCTTTGGGCTCTTTCCATTACTTGTTATTAATAATAATTATTTTTTAATCGCTAGTACCTGTTTAGTGAGAGCGAAGGGCTAGCACAATTTAGTTTAAAAATGAACTTAAGTAATTTAAAACCTGCAAAAGGTGGAGTAAAAAGTAGCAAACGTATTGGCCGTGGTACTGGTTCTGGTCGTGGTGGTACTTC
>NZ_DLJD01000009.1:79463-79873 GCF_002484085.1 Sphingobacterium sp. UBA7625 | reverse complement strand
CGCGGTGAATTGAAAGCTAAAGTTGAAGTAACAGCGCACGCGTTTACTGCTTCTGCTCAAAAAGCTATTGAAGCTGCAGGCGGTTCTATCGTTAAAATTTAATAAATGAAGAAACTAATCACAACCTTAACCAATATTTGGAAAATCGATGATTTACGTACGCGTATTCTAAATACCTTACTTTTTCTTTTGATTTACCGTATTGGATGTCACGTGGTATTACCAGGTGTAAATCCTCAAGCTTTGGCTTCCGGTCAAAAAGAGGGTTTATTGGGCTTACTGGATATGTTTGCGGGGGGATCATTCTCTCGTTCGGCTATCTTTGCTTTAGGGGTAATGCCATATATCTCGGCATCCATTGTTGTTCAATTGCTGGGCATCGCGGTTCCTTACTTCCAAAAGATGCAGAA
>NZ_DLJD01000009.1:76865-79358 GCF_002484085.1 Sphingobacterium sp. UBA7625 | reverse complement strand
GGTATTATCGCTCAATTGCCAAGTGGTATCACTGCGGAATGGGTTTCTAGAATGGCGAAAGGTGGTGGTGGTCCAATTCCATTGTTGCTTGAATTTGTGGCTTTGTTCTTCGTCGTGATCTTTACGATCTTGATCGTACAGGGAGTTCGTAAGATTCCTGTGCAATATGCGAAGAAAATTGTCGGAAACAAGCAAGTCGGTGGAGTACGTCAGTATATACCGTTAAAGGTAAATGCTGCAGGTGTAATGCCGATCATTTTTGCACAGGCGATCATGTTTGTGCCAATGAGTTTAGGACAGTTCTTCCCAAATCTTCAGTCGGAATTTTTGACTTCGTTGAGTAACTATACTTCTGTAGCGTACAACGTGACTTTTGCGGTGTTGATTATCGCATTTACGTTCTTCTATACAGCGATCATGGTGAATCCGCAACAGATGTCAGATGACATGAAGAAAAACGGAGGTTTTGTTCCGGGTATTAAACCGGGATTGGAAACTAGTAATTTTATAGACCGCGTAATATCAAATATTACATTTCCAGGTGCAATTTTCTTAGCGATTATTGCTATTCTACCTGCTATTGCAAGTTTGTTTGGTATTAATAATCAATTTGCACACTTCTACGGAGGTACGTCCTTATTGATTTTAGTAGGTGTGGTGTTGGATACTTTGCAACAGATCGAATCTCATTTATTGATGCGTCATTACGATGGATTGATGAAAACAGGTCGTATTAAAGGTCGTTCGGCCGCGTCTGTTGAGGGAATGGATCATTCGGCAATTTAATTTCTTTAGATGTCTAAAGTATTTTATAAGTCAGCAGATGATATAGAGCAATTGCGGAAGTCAGCAGATGTGCTTTCGCAATTGCTTGGTGAAATCGCAAAAGTGATTAAGCCTGGGGTAAAAACTATATCTCTTGATAAATTAGCTTATGAGTATATTCATGATAATGGTGGTACGCCAGCGTTCTTAAATTATCATGGATTTCCATACTCTTTGTGTATCTCTGTCAACGATCAGATTGTACATGGTTTTCCGAGCGATTATGAAATTAAAGATGGTGATCTTGTTTCAGTCGACGGAGGTGTCAATTTGAACGGTTTTATCAGTGATTCAGCTTACACTTTCGGTGTAGGTGAGATTTCTGAAGAAGCCCAATTGTTGTTGGATGTCACAAAGGAATCATTGTACAAAGGTGTTGAACAGGCTGTGGCCGGTAAACGTGTTGGGGATATTTCCTCTGCGGTCCAAGAGTACGTGAGCAAGTTCGGTTTCGGAATTGTGCGCGAACTGGTCGGACATGGCGTTGGATATCATTTACATGAAAAGCCAGAAGTTCCAAATTATGGAAAACGTGGTGCAGGTCCGAAGTTGGAAGAAGGTTTGGTTATTTGTATCGAGCCGATGATCAATGCGGGACGGGCAGGTGTTCGTTTTTGGGACGATGGTTGGACAGTAAGTACAGTAGATGGGAAGTTATCGGCGCACTTCGAACAGATGGTTGCCATCCGAAAAGGTGAACCAGATGTGTTGCTGACATTCGAACATGTAGAGAAAGTTTTGAACAAAAAGTAGTTGGTTTTCAATTATTTTTATTTATCTTTGCACTCCTGTTCGCAGGCTTTTAAATTAAATTTAATCGAGAATATATGGCTAAACAAGCCTCAATAGAACAAGACGGTATAATTAGAGAGGCACTTTCTAATGCTATGTTTAGGGTAGAATTGGAAAATGGACATGAAATCATTGCCCATATTTCTGGTAAAATGCGTATGCACTATATCAAAATTTTACCTGGGGATAAAGTTAAATTGGAAATGTCTCCGTATGATTTGACTAAGGGAAGGATTACTTACCGCTATAAATAGTCGTAAGCCTTTTAATTAGCACAAGCTTTTGAAAAAATAAATATCATGAAAGTAAGAGCATCAATAAAAAAACGTAGCGCGGACTGTAAGATCATCCGTCGTAAAGGTAAAGTTTTTGTAATCAACAAAAAGAACCCGAAGTTTAAACAACGTCAGGGTTAATTCATTAAAAATAATAGCTTAATATTATATGGCAAGGATAGCAGGTATTGATTTACCTAAAAACAAAAGAGGTGTGATCGGCCTTACCTATATTTTTGGTATCGGTCGTACAAGAGCTCAATATATCTTGGAAAAAGCTGGTATCAGCGAAGATGTGAAGGTACAAGAGTGGAATGATGAGCAATTGGCAGCAATTCGTAGCATCATCAATGATGAATTGAAAGTAGAAGGTTCATTGCGTTCAGAAATCCAATTGAACATCAAACGTTTAATGGATATCGGTTGTTACCGTGGATTGCGTCACCGTAAACACTTACCAGTTCGTGGTCAACGTACTAAAAACAACTCACGTACTCGTAAAGGTAAACGTAAGACAGTTGCAAACAAGAAAAAAGCTACTAAATAATAAATAAGAAATGGCTAAAACTAAAAAAGCTGCAAAAAAGCGTATCGTTGTTAT
>NZ_DLJD01000009.1:50760-76701 GCF_002484085.1 Sphingobacterium sp. UBA7625 | reverse complement strand
CCACTTCCTCACAACGGTTGTCGTCCTCCAAAACGCAGAAGAGTTTAATTAATTTAAAGATAAGATTCATCGGCTATAGGCTGATAGATACTTTAATTGTAAAAGAAAATGGCTAGATATACAGGACCTAAGTCCAAAATTGCCCGTAAATTTAGAGAGCCGATCTTCGGCCCTGATAAAGCGTTAGAAAAGAAAAATTACCCTCCTGGACAACACGGAGCTTCTAAACGCAGAGGTAAACAATCTGAATATGCTATTCAGTTGTTAGAAAAACAAAAAGCAAAATACACTTATGGTGTATTAGAGCGTCAATTCGCTAACTTATTTGTTAAAGCTTCCTCTAAACAAGGTATTACAGGTGAGATCTTCTTGAAATTATTAGAAGCTCGCTTGGATAACGTAGTTTACCGCTTAGGTATTGCTACTTCTCGTGCTGCTGCTCGTCAGTTAGTATCTCATAAACACATTACTGTTAACGGAAGTGTTGTTAACATTCCATCATATAGCTTGCGTCCAGGTGACGTTGTAGCAGTTCGTGAACGTTCTCAAACGCTTGAAGCCATCACTAATTCAGTTGCAGGTCGTACTGTAAATAAATTTTCTTGGTTAGAGTGGAATGCGAAAGAATTAACAGGTACTTTCTTAAGCTATCCGGAAAGATCTGATATTCCTGAAAACATTAAAGAGAACTTAATCGTTGAGTTATACTCTAAATAATAAATAAAATAGAAGTATGCATAGTCCAGTTTTGGGGTATGCATCTTTCTGTTGTATTACAATTATTATTACAAATAAAACATTAAAAGAAAATAAATGGCAATTTTAGCATTTCAAAGACCGGATAAAGTTATCATGCAGAAATCTACGGATTTTGATGGTACGTTTGAATTTCGTCCATTGGAGCCTGGTTTTGGTGTAACCATTGGTAATGCTTTGCGCCGTATTCTATTGTCCTCGTTAGAAGGATATGCAATTACGTCGATAAGGTTTTCTGGCGTTTCGCACGAATTTTCAACGATCAAAGGTGTTGTTGAAGACGTAACTGAAATTATCTTGAACTTGAAACAGATCCGTTTCAAAAAAACAGGTGAGATTGGCGACAACGAAAAGGTATTTGTAGTAATCAATGGTCAAGAACAATTCTTAGCTGGTGATATCACAAAATTCTCTAATAACTTTACTGTCTTAAATCCAGACTTGGTAATCTGTAACATGGATAACGCAGTGACAATTGAATTGGAATTGAGTATTGCTAAAGGTCGTGGATATGTAAATGCAGATGAGAATAAAGTGACTGATGCGCCGGTAGGTGTTATCGCTATCGATTCGATCTTTACTCCGATCAAGAATGTTAAATATACCATTGAGAATTACCGTGTAGAGCAAAAAACTGACTACGAGAAATTGTTGTTGGATATCTCTACAGATGGCTCAATTCACCCCGAAGAAGCTTTAAAAGAGGCTGCTAAGATCTTAATTCAACACTTTATCTTATTCTCTGATGAGAATATGCTGCTTGAGTCGCAAACAAAAGAGGAAACTAAAGTTGTCGATGAAGAAATCTTGCACATGCGTAAGATTTTGAAAACAGAATTAGTAGACCTTGACCTTTCAGTGCGTGCATTGAATTGTTTGAAAGCTGCTGATATTCGTACATTAGCTGAGTTGGTAACTTACGACGTAGCTGATATGTTGAAATTCAGAAACTTCGGTAAAAAATCGTTAAGTGAAATCCAGGAATTGGTTAAATCGAAAGGTTTATCATTCGGAATGAACTTGGCAAAATATAAATTAGACGAAGAATAATAATTTATTAAGCGACCACTATATGTAATTCCTCTTGAAGCTGATCGCTGGACGAGATGGGCAGTTGCCTTTGAAAAGTTTAGCAATTTATATAAAACAAGAACGGTATATATAGTATAATAAAATCAAAATGAGACACGGAAAAAAAGTAAATCACTTAGGCCGTACGGATAGCCATAGAAAAGCAATGTTGGCTAACATGGCAACATCATTAATCCTACACAAACGTATCACAACTACTTTGGCTAAAGCTAAAGCATTGCGTACGTATGTAGAGCCTTTGATTACTAAATCTAAAAACGACACAACACACTCTCGTCGTACAGTATTCGCTTATTTGAAAGATAAAGACGCAGTTTCTATCTTGTTCCGCGAAATTTCTGAAAAAGTAGCTAACCGTCCAGGTGGTTACACTCGTATCATCAAAATGGAAAACCGTTTGGGTGATAACGCGGAAATGGCTTTCATCGAGCTTGTTGATTACAACGAAATCTACGGTAAAAAAGCTGCTGCTGCAGAGAAAAAAGCTACTCGTCGTCGTGGCGGTGCTAAAAAAGCTGCTGCTCCTGCTGAGACCGAAGCTCCTGCAGAGGTAAAAGCTGAAGTAGAAGGTGAAGAAAAAGTTGACGGAGAATAATATTGATCCCGTTACAAATAAAAAAAAGTCCTCTTAAAAAGAGGACTTTTTTTATTTTATGACCATTCCTACCGTTATAACTGATATATTTGTAATGCTAAAATCTGATAGCTTTTTCTATTACTAGCTATTTCGTTTATCAATCTATAATTCATTAAGATGAAACCATTTGATGTTTATCCCATTAATCCCATTAACATAGTTAAAGCTAATGGATCTACGGTGTGGGATGCCGAAGGAAATGCTTATTTGGACTTGTATGGTGGCCATGCCGTGATATCGATCGGACACACGCATCCACATTATGTACAACGTATTACAGAGCAGTTGAATCGTATCGGATTCTATTCTAATTCTGTTGAAATTCCAATTCAGCGTAAACTTGCGCGATTGCTTGGCGAAGTATCTGGTAAGGTTGATTATGACTTATTCCTTTGTAATTCTGGCGCCGAAGCGAATGAAAATGCTTTGAAGCTTGCTTCTTTCTATAATAAGAGAAAAAAAGTAATCGCGTTCTCTAAATCGTTTCATGGTAGAACATCGCTGGCTGTGGCTGCGACCGACAATCCAAGTATTGTTGCGCCTGTCAATGAGACTGACAACGTCGTTTTTCTTCCGTTCAATGATGAGGAAGCACTAAAGGATGCATTTTCAGCTTATGGCACGGAAATTTCCTCTGTTATTATTGAAAGTATCCAAGGTGTTGGTGGAATTAGGGAAGCGTCTGTTACTTTTCTTCAATTGATCCGCTCACTTTGCGACCAATATAATGCCGTATTTATTGCTGATGAGGTGCAATGTGGCTATGGTCGGACAGGTTTGTTCTATGCACAGGATTATTCTGGAGTAGACGCGGATATTTATACCATGGCCAAAGGGATGGGAAATGGTTTTCCTATCGGGGCAATAAGTATCTCTCCTAAGTTTAAAGCTTCCCATGGTAGTTTAGGGACAACCTTTGGTGGCAACCATTTGGCCTGTGCAGCGGCTTTGGCTGTTTTGGAGGTGATTCAAAAGGATCGTTTGATGGAGAATGCGAATGCTGTAGGACAGTATCTCATTGACGAATTAAAGAAAATTGAAGAGATCGTAGAAGTAAGGGGCCGAGGATTGATGATCGGAATCGAGCTTCCAGCATCTTTGGCACATGTAAGGAAAGATCTTTTGTTAAAGAATCGTATTTTTACTGGGGAAGCTAAACCTTATGTTATTCGATTGCTTCCAGCATTGAATATTACCAAAGAACATGCTGATCAATTTTTATTGGCATTAAAAGAACATATAAAGGCGGTTGTAGTCGCTTAACGATAATTAGATGAAATAATAAGGGTGACTTCTCCGTGTAAGGGGGGACCTATCTGAATTGTTTCTTCAGCATAAATAAACAAAGCGGGTAGCACAATGCATTGTGTCCTAGAAAAGGCTCGCATAAATGATTTATATAGATGAAAAAGTTTTTCTCTGTAAAAGACGTATCCAGTGTAGCAGACGTTGTCCAAGAGGCGTTGGCGCTAAAAGCGGCACCTTATGCTAACCAAGATCTTGGTAAGCATAGAACCTTGGGTCTTGTGTTTTTAAATCCTAGTTTACGTACACGTTTGAGTACTCAAAAAGCGGCGATGAATTTGGGTATGAATGTCATGGTTATGAACATGGACAAGGATGGCTGGGCGTTGGAGACACAGGATGGTGTCGTGATGAACGGCAGTACTGTTGAACATATCCGTGAGGCAGCAGCCGTCATGGGTGAATATTGTGATATCCTTGGCTTACGGTCTTTTCCGAAGTTAAAAGATCGGGAAGAAGATTACAGTGAGGATCTATTCAACAAATTTATTAAATATTGTGGTGTACCTGTTGTTTCGCTTGAAAGTGCAACACGCCATCCATTACAAAGTTTAACGGATATCATTACGATCACTGAACATAAGAAGACAGCGAAACCAAAAGTTGTATTGGCTTGGGCTCCGCATGTGAAAGCTTTACCACAGGCTGTACCGAATTCTTTTGCGGAATGGATGTGTCAGGCGCAAGCGGAAGGACTTGTCGATTTTACCATCGCGCAACCTATGGGCTATGAACTCAGTAAGGATTTTACGAAGGGAGCGACAATTTCAACAAATCTAAATGAAAGCCTGAAAGATGCTGATTTTGTTTATGTGAAAAACTGGTCATCCTATCAGGAGTATGGCGAGGTATATACCGTTGACGAGGATTGGATGATGGATAACGAGAAGCTGTCTTTGACGAATGACGCGAAGGTCATGCATTGCTTACCGGTAAGACGGGATTTGGAATTATCATCCGAGATTTTGGATGGACCAAACTCCTTGGTGATTAAGGAAGCAAGTAATCGTGTCTGGGCGGCACAGGTTGTTTTAAAACGAATGCTGGAAGATCTAGTCTAAGATCGATCTTTTGATTATTGAGAAACTATTTTTATTTGGGAAAAGTTGCGTAATGGCTAATAGTGTATTAAATATTATAAAAATTGGCGGAAATATTATCGACGATGAGGGTCTGTTAGATTCTTTTTTAGAGAAATTTTCCGCACTGTCAGGGAAGAAAATCCTCGTGCATGGTGGTGGCAAAATTGCGACACGTCTTGCAAGTGAGCTTGGTCTACAAGCGCAAATGGTTGATGGCCGCAGAGTGACAGATGAAAATATGCTGCGTATTGTGACGATGGTGTATGCTGGATTGACAAATAAGACCATCGTTGCCAAATTACAGAAACTAAAATGTGATGCTGTTGGCTTGACAGGGGCTGATGGTGATGTAATTAAGGCTATAAAGAGACCTGTCAAAGATATTGACTATGGTTTTGTTGGAGATTTATTGCATGATTCTGTGAATACATTGGCAATAAAAAAATTCCTGGAAGCAGGCTTTGTTCCGGTATTCTCTGCCATTACACATAATGGTTTAGGGCAGCTGCTCAATACCAATGCGGATACCATTGCATCTTCTTTAGCGGTCTCTTTGTCGTCCCTGTATGAGACTTCGTTGGTGTACTGCTTCGAGAAAAATGGAGTATTACGTGATGTTACCGATGAAAATTCGGTGATACCAACGATTAAATCTGATGAATTTGAATATCTTAAAGAATCGGGCATTGTCAATGATGGTATGATTCCAAAATTGCAAAATGCATTTAATGCGATAAATAAAGGTGTTCAGGAGGTATATATTGGTCATGCCAATAATTTGCACTTGTTTCAACAGGGGCAGTTCGGTACCTGTTTGACATTAAAATAATCATGTAATCTAATCTAAACCCAACTATGAAAAAGGTCACTATCATCGGAAGTGGCAATATCGGTCTTTCCTTGGCGAAAGGGCTTGTTAAAAGCGAGTTCGCCAGTGCTGCCGATATTACATTGACCCGCAGAAATCTGAACGCTTTGGCTGAGGAAGCAAGCCAGGGATTCTCGGTAAGTAATGATAATAAAGATGCTGTTAAAGGTGCTGATATTATTGTCTTCGCCATATTACCGCAGCAGTTAAAAAAGGTATTGGTTGAAGTCGCTCCCGAAATAGATAAGAAAAACCAGATTTTTGTTTCCATTGTATCTGGTGTTTCCTGTGCTGACCTGAGAGCCGTATTGGGTGATGATGCGACGGTAGTACGTGCGATGCCAAATACGGCTATTGCCATCGCTCAGTCGATGACTTGTATTGCGAGTGATAATGCTTCGGAAGGTAGTCTAGCTGAGGTAGAAAAGATGTTTGAGACTGTTGGTTCGGTAGTCATTATAAATGAAGATCTGATGACTTCGGCAACGGCTTTGTGTGCCTGTGGAATAGCTTTTTTCTTACGGGCTATACGAGCGGCATCACAGGGTGGAGTTGAGATTGGTTTCCATGCACATGATGCCTTAAAAATGGCTGTTCAGACGGCTAAAGGTGCTGCAGATTTATTATTGCATACGAATGCGCATCCTGAGGGCGAGATCGATAAGGTAACTTCACCGAAAGGGTGTACCATAGCTGGATTGAATGAAATGGAACATCATGGTTTTAGTTCGGCATTTATCAAAGGAATAAAATTGTCTGCGGATAAAGCAGGAGGACTATATCATGAAGGATAAGGAGAGCTTATTCAAAGATAGCTTAGCTTTATTGAAACAGTTGATCGCGCTTTCTTCCTTAAGTCGGGAGGAGGTTCTGACGGCTGACCTGATTGAGGCATTTTTCAAAGAAAGGCTCATTAAAACCTTTAGAAAGGGGAATAATGTTTGGGTATACAACAAACAGTACGCACTAGATAAACCGACTATTCTGCTTAATTCGCACCATGATACGGTAAAAGCCAATCCGGGGTATACTCGTGATCCATTGGCACCTTCTGAGGAGGACGGGAAACTGTATGGTTTAGGAAGTAACGATGCGGGCGGATGTCTGGTGTCGTTGATCGCCACTTTCTTGTATTTTTATGACGAGAAGGACTTAAAATACAATTTTTGTCTAGTGGCGAGTGCCGAGGAGGAAATATCGGGAAGAAACGGGATTGAGTGCGTCCTGGAGGATATCGGACCTATTGATTTTGCAATTGTTGGCGAACCGACACTGCTGGATTTAGCTGTCGCCGAAAAAGGTTTGATGGTATTGGACTGCAATGCAATAGGGGTGGCGGGCCATGCTGCTCGTAATGAGGGTGACAATGCTATTTATAAAGCAATTAAAGATATTCAGTGGTTTAAGGACTATGCTTTTGAAAAAACATCAACTACCTTAGGCCCGATAAAAATGTCCGTGACAATGATTCAAGCAGGATCGCAGCATAATGTAGTGCCTGCCAATTGCAGTTTTGTGGTCGATGTACGGACAACTGATGCTTATACAAATGAAGAAACACTGGCGATCATCAAATCTCATGTTACTTCGGAAGTTTCGGCTCGATCTACTCGTTTGAAATCATCAGCTATTCCGGAGGAACATCCTATCGTTCAGGCAGGAATAAAACTTGGTCGTAAGCTATACGGATCTCCGACGATGAGTGATCAAGCGCTTATTCCGGTACCTTCTTTGAAACTGGGGCCCGGAGACAGTGCAAGATCGCACATGGCTGATGAATTTATTTATATTGATGAAATTCGGGAAGGAATAGATTTGTATGTGGCTATGCTACAAGAGA
Organism: Sphingobacterium sp. UBA7625; assembly: GCF_002484085.1. NCBI lineage: Bacteria > Pseudomonadati > Bacteroidota > Sphingobacteriia > Sphingobacteriales > Sphingobacteriaceae > Sphingobacterium > Sphingobacterium sp. UBA7625. Next base: position 69,121 of record NZ_DLJD01000009.1, on the reverse strand, counting down.
TAGTATAAAAAAAGCTTCCAACTGTTGGAAGCTTTTTTTATACTAGACTAAGCTGATCTGACGCTTAATACTTTCTTCAAGGGAGATAATCGTTTCTGTACGCTGAATTCCGGGCACGGATTGGATATCTTCGTTCAATACTTTTCTGAGGTGGACAGTGTCCCTACAGATAATTTTTGCAAAAATACTGTATTGGCCGGTACAATAATGTAACTCAACCACTTCTTTGATTTCTTTCAACTTATCTACCGCATCTGCATATTGTGAACCTTTTTCTAGATAAATACCGAGAAAGGCAGTGATGTCAAATCCAACTTTTTGGGGATTGATAATAAGATTTGAACCTCTGATGATACCTAACTCTTCCATCTTCTTCATTCTAACGTGGATGGTACCACCTGATACGATTAGCTTTTTTGCAATCTCGGTATAAGGAATAGAAGCATCGTTCATTAGAATAGACAGGATTTGGATATCCAAATTGTCTAGATCATAGTTTGCATATTGATTTTCCATTAACAATGGGTTTTGTGTTTCATTCATCGGTCATACATTAAAATCTGACCAATTGCTAAAATAATTAAATTTATTTCAAAATTACTAAGAATTTTCGGTTTATAGATGTAAATTTAATAAAAAATACTTATTGATATTGATAATGTTGTATGTTTTTGATTGAAAGTGCTTATAATTGTTTTAGAGGTGATTTTATTGTAAGGTTATCGGATTCTTTCGTTATCTTGTTATTAAAGTTGGGTGGAAATAAGAGGATCCTGTGATTAAGGATCTCATACGGTGTTACGAAGATCAAAGGTAAAATAAGTAAACTGTAGGGCATGTCAGAGCAAGGTATCAATACTAAAATAAAGATGGAAGAAGTTCAAGATGTAAAGATTTCGAGGAAGAAGCCGATTTTTGAGGTAGGGGAAGGGCTCCATAAATATCTTAGGTTATATCAACGGGATGAGAAATTGCCCATTGGTTATAAGGATCTATTGAATTTTACAGAGACGGTACCAGTCATGGATAAATTTGGTCATGATACTTTTTGGGAAACTCCACTCTATCCTCAATATCTCATTGATCAGTTGTATGACGGGTTAAAAGTAATTTATGCTAAGCTCAAAGCTTCTGGTAATACACGGATTGTACAGCACAAATATATCGACCGCGTGGAGTATTGCGGTTTTGGTAATACGAGGCCTTTTCGTATTCGTATTGTAAACCGGCTGAATGACGTCTACGATTATTTTTATATCAAGCAGGCAGATGCATCACGGATATACGGCTTAGAGCTGGAGGAAATACTATCTCCCAATCAGGTCAACTATATGGTGGATCAGGACACATTGGTTGAGGAGCATATTGTTGGTATTCCCGGTGATATATTTTCGCAAACCCGAATGTTTACGCCTGATTACAATCTGACACGGATTTCGAAGGAATTCGTCAAGTTTAACGAACGTTGTATTATCACGCTGCTGGGAGATATGCGTGCCTATAATTTTGTTATGCAGATTACACCTGATTTTGATGATTTTCAGTTTAGGATCAGGGCCATTGATTTTGACCAGCAGTTTTATGAGGGAAATCCGAAAGTATATATGCCACAGTTCTTTAAAGAGAACTATCCATACGTCAAGCTTGCCATGGAGCATTTGACAGAAAAAACGGTGCAGCAATATCAACAGGAGGAACGTTCTTCGATCGTGCATAGGGTGCGGAGCGAACGGCACCGCATAGCTGATCTTCGGGACGCTTCGCAGACTCAGATCCTTTCAACGCCCGAAAACATAAAACAACTGCGCGAAGGTTATGCGGAGTTTTACCAAAATAATTCTTACTTGAAATGTAAGACAATGACTGATATTGTCGAATTAAATGTGAAAAATGTGATTCGACAGGTGCAGATGTAATTATTTGATTCGGTCTTTATTGTCTTTGATAAAAGAGGACCAGCCTGAATAGGATTTTCCGTTGCCAGTGCTGCTGTTTTTCTGAAATGAATGGCAGACCGCAATGGCCAGCCCATCTGTCGCATCTAGAAATTGGGGCGTTTCTTCAAACTTTAATAGGTTTTTGAGCATGGCAGAAACCTGTTCTTTCGTAGCATTTCCATTTCCGGTGACGGATTGCTTTATTTTTCTGGGTGAATATTCAAAGATCGGAATATCCTGTGCAAGTGCTGCTGCCATGGCAACGCCCTGCGCCCGCCCGAGTTTGAGCATCACTTGAATATTTTTGCCGTAGAAGGGTGACTCTAGCGCAACGCAATCCGGATTATATTCTTGCATTAATGCAGAGGTCTTTTTGAAGATGCGTTGCAGTTTTAAGGCATGGTCATCGAGATGCCCCATTTTGATCACACCCATTGAAATAAGGGATATGGTATTGCCGACTTCTCTAATAATTCCGTATCCAAGCACGACCGTACCGGGGTCTATCCCTAGAATGATTCTTTCTTTCGCCTTTTCCTTCTGCATGTACAATATTACAAATTTTGCTCTTTATAAGTGGATTGATGTGTACAAAACTTAATCATTTGGACAAAATTTAGTAACATTGCTCTCTAATTATCAAAAGTTGACCGGGAGACAAAAAAAATACATCAGTCTTTTATTAAAGATACTGGTTTTTGCACTTGCGACATGGTATATTATTACCAAGGTGTCTGATAAGAGCAATATCGATAAGTTTAAGACACTAATCACTGGATTGGAGCAACATTCTGTTGTATGGACGCTGATTTTGATTGTTGTTTTAATGCTTGTAAACTGGCTTCTGGAGGTTGTCAAATGGCGCTATCTTGCATCCAAACTGGAGCGAATATCTTTTTGGAAGGCATTTCAATCCGTTTTTTGTGGACTTACATGGGCGATTTTTACCCCGAATCGGATTGGCGAATATGGTGGAAGGGTATTATTTCTGAAACCCCAAAATAGAGCTAAGGGAGCTGTCGCCATGGGGGTTGGGTTATTTGCCCAACTGGTACTGACAAGTGTCGCAGGATCACTGAGCATCGCCTGGTTTCTCTGTAAGTTTTTATCTACGCCATTATCTGTTCAATTTGGGGTTTGGTTGTTGGCTATTATTTATGCTGTCGGGTTTGTGATATTGTATTTTAATGTGCGATGGGTGGATATGCTTGTGGGCCGAATTAAGTTTTTGACGAAAATCAAGCCTTTTTTTGAAGTCCTTGAACATTATTCTGCACGTGAGCTCTGTATTGTTTTGCTAAATTCATTGGCTAGATTCATCATTTTTACCTCACAATATATTATTTTGATGAAATTGACTTTGCCTGAGTTGCCTCTTTTATCCATGATCTTGATGATTTTTATCCTCTTTTTCGTCCAGGCAGCATTACCTACCTTGGATATTTTTGATTTTAGTGTGCGGAGTTTTGTGGCAAGTAATCTTTATAGCTATATTACAACCCAGGAGATTGCGGTGATGGCTATTGTATCATGTATTTGGTTTGTCAATTTAATTCTTCCTGCAATATTTGGTTCTATTTTTGTTTTTAAGATAAATTTTTTCGGTGATACAAATTCTTAGCTATTTATTGATCAGTTTTGCCTGTGTGTACGCTATCCTCGTATTATGGATGCGGAAAGGTTGGGCTACGATCCAGACACCTCACAGTAACTTAATTTCTACCAAAAGCGTATCGGTAATTATTGCTGCCCGCAATGAAGAATTAAATATCCGGAGAACGATAGCATCCATATTAAATCAAAATTTTCCGAGTGAACTTCTTGAACTTATTATTATTGATGACCACTCGGATGACAATACTTCCGCGATTGTTAAAGAATTTACGGAAAATGGCGTCAAATTGATTCAGTTAAATGAGAATGGTCGGATGAATTCATATAAGAAGCTGGCGATCTCAAGGGCGATTGATTGCTGTAAGGGGGAGATTATTATAACGACAGATGCAGACTGCCGAATGGGACCAAATTGGCTGGCTACCGTGATCGGAACCTTTGAAAAGGAAGATGCTTATTTATTGTCTTCTCCAGTCGTATACTCAGAGGAAAAGAGTTTTTTTGAACGACTACAGACCTTGGAATTCCTGTATCTCATAGGTCTTGGTGCAGCGGGTATTGGTAATAGAAAACCTACGACCTGTAATGGTGCGAATTTAGCTTATCGAAAAGATATATTTAAACAAATGGGAGGGTTTAAAGGTATCGATGAGCTTGCTTCGGGGGACGATGAGTTATTTTTGCATAAGGTGGCTGAGAAGTATCCCGAAAGGATTGCTTTTTGTAAATCAGAGGATGCTATTGTGTATACGGACGCCAAGCCTGATCTTGGGTCATTTATTAGCCAAAGAAGACGTTGGGCATCCAAGAGTACCAAGTATAAAAATAAAGGCGTCATTGCTTTAGGAATTGCTATTTGGCTGTTCAATGTGCTATTGCTGGTGGCAGCAATTCTTACGGTCACAGGAGTGAAGGCGCTTGGAGGGGTTGTCCTCTTTGCATTGCTCCTTAAAATAACAGTTGAGTTTTTGTTTATTCAGCCCTTAACCAATTTTGCGAAACGTACTACTTTGCTTTGGTATCTCCCGATATTGAGTCTGGCCCATATTCTATACTTAGCTTATATCGGAATATTGGGGAATGTTGGAAAATACGATTGGAAGGGCAGGCAAGTCAAATAAAACTATTTTAATTTTCCACTTTCCGTTTAATCGTTTCTTCCGCTAATTTTACGATTTCCTCGATATTTTTATCCGCGGTGTCCAAAGGGTCCAGTACCTCCCATGTCATATGTAAAAAAGGAGTCAATGGATACATACCATATTGCACCATTTCGTAGGATCCTTTTATCGCAATCGGGACGACCAATGCATTTGGGTTTTTCTTTAATAATGTTGCAATACCACCTACATGAAAAGCTTTCATCTTACCTGTTTTTGATCGGGTACCTTCTGGAAAGATAAAGGCTGACCAATTTTTTGTTTTCATATTGTTGGCAAGTTTGAGGATCTCAGCTATGGATTGTTTGGGGTCATTACGATCAATATTGGCAGCCCCACCATGTTTTAGGTTAAATGAAATACTGGGTATGCCACTAGCTAATTCAATTTTTGAGATAAATTTTCCATGAAATCTTCGCAGAAAATAGATCAGTGGGGGGATGTCAAAGGTACTTTGATGATTGGCAACAAAAATAATCGGTTGTCCCAAAGGGATTGATTTGTTATCGATAAAAGTAACCCTATTAAATAATGTATAATAAGATGCAACCAAACATGCATTTAATAGGTCAACACTTTTTTTATGCGCATCATAACCACCAAATTTTAGGCATAGCCATTGGATGGGATGAAATATAATCAGGGATAAGCCAAAACAGAACCAAAATATAATAGATAGGATATAGCCTAAAAACTTTTTCATACGCTTTATTTATTGTTTACAAATATATCATTAAGCAACGATTTTTGGAAAATATTGATAATATTGTGTTTTGTTTTAATAATATTAATATTATATTTAACAATGTTAATGTTTGTCTTTTTTAAATGAAAAAAATACCCGTAAATTGTCCATGTTGTGATGCGAGACTGCAGGTCTCTAAGTTGGTCTGCGATTCCTGTGACACAGAAGTTGTCGGTAAGTTTAACTTACCCTTGCTTATGCAATTGACCATAGATGAGCAGGAGTTTGTCCTCAATTTTTTAAAGTATTCGGGTAGCTTAAAAGAGATGGCCAACCAAATGGGGAAGTCGTACCCAACTGTTCGCAATATTTTGGATGATCTGATTCATAAATTAAATTCGCTTGCTAATACGGGTAATGTTGACACAAATAGGAAGATTTAGGCAGCCTTAAGAATTGAAGTAGTGATATATAAACTATTTACTCAAGATGAGAAATAACACATTTTATAACGAGAGTCAATCATTTTTTAGTTGGTGGCTATGTCTGATCCTTTTATCTGTTAGCGTAGCTAGCATTTCTGCTCACTGGCAGGATATTTTACAGTTCAATTTTGTTCCTCTATTTAGATTACCTGGATTCTGGATCAATTTAGCCTTGTGGTGTTTATTCGGTGTGCTTCGTTTAAAGACCACTATTCATGAGAATGGGATTGAAGTCTATTTTTTTCCATTTAATTTCTATCGAAAAAGGATTGCATGGGGTGATATAACTACAGTTGAATTACGAAAATATAGTCCAATTGCAGAGTTTGGAGGCTGGGGTCTGAGAAGAGGGAGTCGAGGAAGAGCTTTTTCAGCACAAGGTAATATGGGCTTGCAACTTACCATGAGAAATGGTAAAGTACTGCTCATCGGAACTCAAAACCCAGTGGAGATCGAACAATTGAATTTATCCAAATTCTTAAACAATGAAAATTAAACAGCTATTTCTAAACCCATTTGAAGAGTTTTCGGAATGGAAACTATTTTTTGCAGGCACCATTGGTTTTTTGCTATCGAGCTATTTCGTCTATTTATCGGGGGAGCAGTTCAATGGTTTTATGCACTTCTATCGACCAGAGATAGCAGTCTCTTTCGTTGCTGTTTTAAGAGTCCATGCTTATATGATTTTGGCTCCTTTAGCCTTATTATATATTGTAGGTCTTATATTATATACCAAAACAAGGCTTATTGATGTATTAAACGTGATGCTGATTGTGCCATTTCCGCTTTATCTAATGTTGCTCTTGGGTAAATTAATCAATCAGGACAAGTTTACCAATGAGATAGATGAAGCGTTAAAAAATGGTGACCATACCTTGTCAAGTATAGATAAAGGTCAAATGATATTGTTTGGTGTATTTGGAATACTAGCGCTATTTCTCCTGTTTTATCAGTTCTATTTATTGGTCAAAGGAATGAATGTTGCCGTAAATAATAAAAAGATTTGGATAAGCATATTGTTTGTGGCATTATATTTTATACTTGATGTAGGTATACAGTTTTATTTTTGATAGCAAGGAAATGATGAAGAAAATTTTCTATTTATTTTTGATCTGTTTGCAGTTCTCATGTGCAGATGCACAGACTTTTGATGGTTCTTGGAAAGGTGAGGTGAGTGTGTCTGGGCAGAAATTACTTTTGGTATTTAATCTTAAACAGGATAGTAATGATAATTGGGCGGGAACTTTTGAAAGCCCGATGCAGACCTCGCTGAAGTTTCCGATTAATACAATAAAAGTGAACAAGGACTCGATATCGATGGATGTCAAAGCGATAGGTCTATTTTATACAGGTTATCTGGATCGGGATAAAGATGTGATGAAGGGAGTGATGAAGCAGGGGAGTTTTGAGTCCGCGATGATATTGGTGCGGAGTGAAAGCGACCAAAGTGGACTTTCCCGTAAACAGGACGTCTTTCCTCCCTACGATTACGTTGAACAGGAGGTTACGTTTCAAAATGTGAAAGGAAATGCTACTTTAGCGGGAACGCTTACTTATCCCAAAGGGGGAGGAGCTTTTCCTGCTGTCATCCTGGTTAATGGAAGTGGACAACAAAATAGAGATTCAGAAGTTTTCGGGCATCGGCCATTTAAAATATTGGCGGACCACCTCAGTAAAAATGGTTTTGCCGTGCTTCGTTATGATGATCGCGGTATTGGCGACTCTAAAGGAGAGGTCAATTTGGCTACGACGGTTAATTTTGCTTCGGATGCCAATGCAGCTGTGGATTTTCTGAGCAGGCAACAGATGGTCAAGGCAGAAAAAATTGGTATTATCGGTCATAGTGAAGGAGCTTTGATCGCTGAAATGGTTGCCGCGGAGAACAATAAAGTCAATTATATTGCTTTGTTGTCCGGACCTGTGCTCAAAGGTGATTCCTTATTGATTCTGCAGAGCTATGCTTTGGGGAAAGTGGCTGGTTTATCTGAAGCGGCGTTGGAAATAAATAAGCGCAATAACAGAAAGCTATATGACATTCTGCTTAAGGATGAGCCGCCAAAGGATTTGACAAAATCATTGGAAAAAGAACTTATCAGTCAAAACAATGGAAATGCATTAACATCAGATATGAAAGTTAAATTGAGTCCGATGTTGACCCCATGGTTCAAAACCTTTCTCCGCATCGATCCGGCTTACTATCTTAAGCAAGTGACAGTACCTGTTTTCGCTTCCTTTGGGGGAAAGGATATTCAGGTTCCTGCAAATGAAAATATCTATGCGCTTCAACGCCTGCACTTAAATACGACAGATGTAATAATTAAAGATTACCCAAATTTGAACCATCTCTTTCAAAACGCGCAAACAGGAAAAATTGAAGAATATTTTGAAAACCCGGAAAGTTTCAATGCACAACTCATGGATGATCTTACAAAGTGGCTTAAACTGAAAACAAAATAAGCGAATCTTAGACTTCATCAACAACCTGTTGCTTTTAACTGCTCTGTTATGGTGTAGTATTAGCAACAGGTAGAATCTTTCCATTGAAATACTGGTGTCCATTCTGCGCAAACTCCGCAATATATCGGCCCATTTCGAAGGCTAGTGTACCGGCTTCCATTCCCGGAAAAGCTGCCTCAAACATTTCGGTTTGTGACGATCCCAAGGCTAAGCAGTTAACCTTGATGCCTTTCTCCTTAAATTCTTCGGCGAGACATTCTGTTAAAATCGCCAACGCGCCTTTACTGGTGGAATAGGCTGAAAGCCCGGGAAATTTCATTGAGCCTTGAAAGCCGCCCATACTGCTGATATTGACAATATGGGAACCTGCGTGCATAAACGGAACAACATGCTGTATCATATTGACATGGCCTATGATATTTGTCTGGAGCATTGCTGCAAAATCCTGACTGCTGGTCTCCATGAATGGCTTATTGATGAGTGCCCCGGCATTGTTGATCAGGATGTCAACGCGATCAAATTTCGATTGAATAAAAGGAATTAGCGTTGCATAGTCATCATAGACGATATCAAATTGTGCGGGAAAGAGTGTCCCCCCGTCATAATTGAGCTGGCTTGCAATTTCATGAAGTTTTCTCAATTTGTCTGCAGATCGGGCCAGTGCGATAACCTTGTTGTCCTTTTTTGAGGTCAAATCAAGTACAGCTTCAAACCCAACACCGCTGCTTGCTCCGGTAATAATAATATTCGCCATGTTTATTCTTCTAATTTTTGACTTTGTTCAACTTCTTCGACAGAAGGCAGTTTATCTTCTCCGATTGCTTTGGGATTGAAGATAAAATAAATTCCGGAGAGTGCGACCATCGCCGAGATAATATAAAATAACAATGTGATCAATACCGCATTGTGAGAGTCAACCTGAAATATGCCTGCTCCCCACATAATCACGAGTTCACGCATGCCTAATCCCCCCACAGAGAAAGGAATGATAGAGACTAATGAAGAGGCCAGAAATAAAAATAGGTAAGGGGAGAACTTTCCGTTAAATCCTAAAGCATAAAGAATTAAAATCGCTGCGATCACTTGCATGGACTGTACGCCTATCGCTTTTAGGTGTGCTTTTAGGAAGGTGGACCTGTATTCTTTGAAAAATTTTGTGACAATAAAATAGTAAAGTATACTACCTGATATAAACAAAATGACTGTCAGGTAATTTGGAATTCCCAGTTGTGGCATGTAGGTAATTAAGGCGGAAATAATTAGGCATAAGGCCCATAAGCCACTTAGCCTGTCTAAGAATAATGCCGTAAATAATTTCCGGCCTTTAATACTGAATCTTTTTCGAAGAAAGAAGATCTTGTACCCATCCCCACCTACTCCTCCCGGTAGAATGAGGTTGTAGAATAGTCCCAGCTGGTAGAGCTTCAAATTATATTTTTCAGAAACATCCAAACCAATTGCCCTTAAAAAGGTTAATAAGCGTGAAGAAGATATAAAAATTGAGACGCTATAAGCTAATAATGCTAGAAATAAAAAGAGAGGATTTGAATTAATTACAGCTTCTTTGAGATCTTTTAGTGAAACTTTACTGAAAACCCAATATAAGGCTCCCACAGTAACGACAATCTTTAGTATATTTTTTAGGATCTTAAAACCTTTTTTTTTGTCCATAGAAGTTTATTTTTCCAATCTTAATCAATTATATTGGCGATTTTGGAAAATTCAAAGTTAGGAACTTTGTCGAAATGTGCAATTTTACTTAAGCGATAGTTGGGTAAATTCTTGAATACAATAATATCAGATATAAAATGCCGAATATTGTCGCAAGAGAAAATAGCCAATTTAGGTCAATTCTATTATATTTGTGCTTTAGCACAGCAATCATTAATCCGACGATAAAGCAAAATAGTAAAATGGGGGCGATCAAAGAAATCTTATTTGTGAAGGCTAGGCTGATTTGACTTAATTTTGCCTTAGCTTCCTGCCCAAGAAAAAGTGGATAGGTGGCGAAGGCTAGGAGAATAATGAATAACCTCAAAAGAGTTTTTGCAATTATTTTGCTTATGGTATGATTTTTGGCTGTAATCTTCATGATTTGTGGATTAATTTACCCCAAAAATACAATTTGAAATTAAAATTTAGACATATGAATCGATTCGTTTTATCATTGGCGACTATTTTTGCTACGGTGTCCTTATTCTCTTGTGGTGCACAAAAGCAAGGTACATCATCTGGAAATCCTGGTAATGGTTCTTCCAATACAAGTGCAGCTTCGGGACCTAGTGCCTCAGAGTGGAAATCTGCTGTGAAGGGAACTTGGACACTGAATTCAATCGATAGAGAAAATTTACCTTCTACATTCACGATTAAAAGCGTTTTTGAAGAAGCTCCAGCGGAGTGTTTTGTTGGTAGTTCATGGAATTTTATTGGAAATGGAAAGGGATCAATCACCTTCAACGCGCAAGGTACTTTATGTGCTCCGGGGGCATCACGTGAGATCTTTTGGTCTATCTATAACCCTGGAAAAGGTTTAGGTGAGCCACAATTCCAATTTAAAAAGATCTATGCAGGAGATAAAGCCAAAAACGTGACGACAGGTTACCGTTTGGATCTGTCTTATTCTGATGGCAATAAATTAGTTATGAAAATGCCGTTGACAGTTGCAAATGGTGAAGCATATTTGGTATTTAATTTCTCCCGTGTAAACTAACATAAGCAAGAAAAAAAGCATAATGAAAAGCTATAGGAAATCCTATGGCTTTTTTTGTTGAAAATTTAATACTTTTACACTCCGAAACCATCATGATTTATTCGTATTGGGAGCGGAGTTGAACAGATTTATCGGATGAAAAATAGCATGATTCCCGGCGACAACGTTAGGAACTGCCCAATATAACTAGAAGTATGGCTGAACAAAACACGAAAACTGCATTGATAACAGGTATTACAGGTCAAGATGGTGCCTATTTAGCAGAATTCCTATTGAAAAAAGGTTATAAGGTACATGGCCTAAAACGCCGGAGCTCACTTTTTAATACAGATCGTATTGATCACCTTTATCAAGATCCCCATCTTGACAATAGAAATTTTACATTGCATTTTGGTGATTTGACTGATTCAACCAATTTGATCCGCGTTATTCAGGAGACACAACCGGATGAAATCTATAATCTAGCGGCACAATCCCACGTTAAGGTAAGTTTTGATACCCCCGAATATACCGCCAATGCCGATGGAATTGGTACCCTTCGTATACTGGAAGCAGTCAGATTACTGGGAATGATTGAGAAGACACGCATTTATCAGGCCTCAACTTCTGAGCTATATGGTCTGGTGCAAGCGGTACCGCAAAGTGAAACTACTCCTTTTTATCCGCGAAGCCCTTATGCAGTAGCCAAAATGTATGGCTACTGGATTACTGTTAATTACCGCGAAGCCTATAACATGTATGCCTGTAACGGTATTTTGTTTAATCACGAAAGTCCTGTCAGGGGCGAGACATTTGTGACGCGTAAAATAACCCGTGCTGTAGCAAAAATAGCATTGGGATTGCAGGACAAACTCTATCTTGGAAACCTTTCGGCTCAACGGGATTGGGGACATGCGAAGGACTATGTTGAGGCGATGTGGTTGATCCTACAACAGGAAAAACCTGAAGATTTTGTCATTGCGACCGGAGTTACCACAACTGTCAGAGACTTTGTCCGCTTAGCTTTTGCCGAACTGGGTATTGAAATCGAATTCAGCGGGAAAGGAGAGCAAGAAAAAGGAGTGATTATTGATGTTGATGAGGAGCGTTTGGCTGAATTGAATATTGATAAATTGCAGATTAAGTTTGGGCAAACAGTCGTTAAAGTGGATCCGGCTTATTACCGACCGACGGAAGTTGATTTGCTTATTGGAGATCCTACCAAGGCAAATACCAAGCTAGGCTGGAAACCTAAATATGACCTCCAGATGCTCGTAACAGATATGGTGCAATCAGATCTGCATCTGATGCGAAAGGAAGAATATTTAAAACAAGGTGGTTTTCAGACACTGAACTATTTTGAATAATTCATAATTGATAAGGAAAAAATAAAACTGGAATAATTTTTGTTTAAACATTTATTGGTATGAATCAATGAATTCATACGATGAATATGACAGTGTATTATGATGAATTCAGAGGTTGTTTCGAGTAAGAAGGAGGACGAAAAGAAGAAAGATTCTTCTAAAGTTTATTTCTTCATCATTGCGATAGCAGCGTTACTAGCAACGAATATATATTTTTATGTTAAGTTTAAGACGAACGGAGAGAAAGTCTATGCCTTAACCGTAGAAAAAGAAAACCTTCAGGTACAGATCGATCGGATAGAAGCCGAGTTGGATAAGATTGACATTGAAAATATTCAATTGACTCCTGAGATGACTGTGCAAAAGGATGATTCGCGAACAGAAATTGCTGAGCTACGAAAAAAGCTTGAAAATAAAAGCATTACTCCTAAAGATATTGACGACGCGCAACGTAAAATCAATCTATTAAAGAAGCAAGTTGACAACTATCGTGTGGATGTTCAGCGATTGATTCAGGAAAATCAAATTTTATCAAAGCAGAATTCAAATTTGAATGAATCTGTTGTCGAGAAAAATAAACAAATTACTTCTTTGACAACGACTAATTCTGAATTGAAAGAGAAAGTGACAACAGCATCTGCTTTAAAGGTTTCAAGTATCAGCATTAATGGACTTGAGATCAAAAAAAATGGTAAAGAGTCTGTGGAAGAACGGGCCAAACGTGTGGATAAGCTGAAGATCAATTTTACCATCGCCGATAATGCGCTGGCAAAAAATGGTGAGCGGGACATTTATATAAGAATTATCGATCCGCAAGGTAACCTGGTTGTTCAGGGAGACAATATTTTCTTTGTTCATGGTGAAAAATTGCAATATACCTTTAAGCATAATATTTTGTTTACGAATAAAGGGGAGGATTATATTGTGTATTGGGCTGCTGAGAATGGTTTTACCAAAGGAGCATATACAGTATTACTTTACGAAGACAATGCAATAATGGGCAGATCCACAGTAGTATTGCGTTAGTAAAGCAGTATTATAAAAAAGATAGAACGGGCGTCCCACAAGGATGCCCGTTTCGTTTTGCAGTCCGGTCAATTTTTCAGTTTGGTTTTAGGACCTTTTTGCCAATTAACTTTACGGCACAAATGAAATTCTTTAGGGTCAGGCGTACACAGGTATATGGTTTGGTCCAAGGGGCGAGGAAGTCGCTATTGAATTGGCATAGTGTTCTATATGCTCATTGCAAGCTTTCTTTATTTAGAAAATAGGAGCTCTAGATCTGATAAGTTTATTTCTACGCCATTCCGATTAAGACTCTATTTGCTGTAAAGGAAGTAGGATATGGAAGGTCGTACCTTCTCCCTCCGTCGTTTCAAAGTAGATCTGCCCGTTACAGGCTTCTATTGTTTTTTTAACGAGTACCAATCCTAACCCATTTCCGGAGCTTTTTGTGGTGAAGTTAATTTGGAATATTTGATCTTTCATCCCTTCGGGTATTCCATAACCATTGTCCTTGATATCTATCTTTACAAACTTGTCTGAGTATCGTTCGATGGATATTTCTATCTTCATGTTTTTTCGTCCATATCCACCCTCAATGGCATTTTTTATCAAATTATTGAATGTCCGAAGCAGTTCATTGCCATCGGCTTTAACAATCAGTGTTTTTTGATCGGCGTTATTTATTAAGCGGATGTTAACGTTTGGTGTATTGTTATAGAGTGATATGGATTTCACAACTTTTTCAACGATATTGATATTTTCCATCACCGTCGTTGGAAATTTTGCAAAGTGGGAAAACTCTGATGCGATCTGTGTCAATGCATCTATCTGCTCAATAAATGAGGTGGAGAACTTATTGAAACGATCCGGAAACTTCGGATCATTGTCTTTATACGATCTTCGAAGCTGTTGTATACCTAATTTCATAGGTGTCAACGGATTTTTAATTTCATGGGCGATCTGCTGCGCCATCTCACGCCAGGTCGATTCACGTTCGGTGTCCTTGATCTTATTGGCATAGTCCTCCAGTTTTATGATCATGAGGTTGTACTCTTTGATTAATGTCCCTATTTCATCGTTTCTTTGCCAGAAAAGGGGTTCGTTAGGCTGTCCTAGCCGAAGCTGAGAGATCTTTCTACTGATGATACTGAGTGGATTGGTGACACTGTTGGCAACAAAAGTGGCATAGAAACCGAAACCAATGATGATTAGTGAATAAATGTTGACAATGGTATTAAGGAGCAAATTTTTATTGATATTCTCTTCCTTTTGAAGAGAGAAATTTGGAATGCCTATATAAGCGACCGTGCTGTAATCTTTATCCCTAATTGTAACATAACTTGTTTCAAACTGGAAGGTTCCGATTCCCTCATCTTCAATTGTTTCTGATTTTTTTAGCAGCGAAAGGTTTTTTAACGCTATCGGGTTGATGAATGTGGAGAAGAGCTCCAGGTCATAAATTCGGCGTTGCGAACTATATAAAAGCCTGCCTGATTTTGAGTACAGGTTGAAATCCTTGGATATGGTCTCAGATAACGTCTTTAGAACGCTAATAAGTTGGTTTTCATTGGAGACTTCATCTGTATTGGGGAGCATGTTTTCTATCCGTTTTCCAAGTTCGATAATGAAACGCTCCTTACTATTTCTATTGTTGTTGTAGAGCTGTTTATTGATGCTGATATATGAAATCACGGCCGATATCAGAATAGCTAAGATCACCGAGGAAATAATCGAGGTCTGGATACGCGTCGAATACTGTATTTTATTGATGATTTTATAGAATTGATATTTCAAGTTGCGAAACGTCAGTTTTGTATTCTTCAGGAAGATATAAAATGAAGTGACATAATGAAAAAACATGAAAATCATGAAAAACACCAGAAACAGGAAAGAGGATGTCGCGACATAATCCCAAAACGATGGTTTCTGTTTACTGATGACATAGGTTGAAAAGGTATTGGCAACATAAGCCATGTGCAGGTATGAATCCCGATCTAATATTTCAATATATTCTCCGGGTGCACCTTTTAATCCGCGTAGGTTATTTTCATAGGTATACTTGCCAAATTGTGTGACAAGTGAACCTCCTTTATACAAGGCAATAGAATACTCTCCTTTATTATAATATTGCGAATTATTGATCCGCATATCTGTCAGTATCTCGGGATACGGTACTGTATAACTGAAATCCTTATTGGACAGATTAATAATCACATTGACGACCCTGTTTTGATCTATTGTTACCGGAATAATCGAAAAGTATTCATGGGTTCCAAGTTCAGCACTGGCGCGGTAAAAATTTTGAGTAACCTTGATCGATTTATTGATTACTTTCTCTCGATATTCATTAATCTTATTTTGACTGTTCGGATTTAATGGAATATTATTTTGATCATAGTAATATGCCTTAAAGTCATATTTTGAAAGATATCCACTGAAGTATTTTTTCTTGATAAAATCATTGATTGCATCGGTATTTGTATAGGGTAAGCTGATATTGAACAAATGTTTTAGTTCCTTATCATTGGTAATTCCATTCTCAATGTCTGAAAACAGTGAAACAGCATTAACATCATCTTCCGATTGAAGATTGTTTAGCAATATCTTCATATCAATAAGATCTCGCTCCTGATAGAAACGAGCATGCGTAATTGTACTTATGATCGCCCAAAGGATCAAAACGGCGATGTAATTGGTCAGTATATGCCTGTCAAAATATTTCTCGCCGAAAGATTTGATTAGGATAATCAGGGCTAAAAGCAGATTGACCAAGCTATTTTTCTCGATGTAAATGGAGATAATGAGAATAACAAAGATGACACAGGCCAATTGGATATTTAACAACTGAGTAGGTTTTAGTTCTAACTTTTTAAGGAAGAACAATACCAGGTCTATGTAAATGCTTAATGCTAATATTCCCATTCCGACAATGCCTAGATCCACCCAACTCAGGAAATGCAGGTCAACAAGTTTGGTGAAATCGAAATAGATATTATTTGAATGGGTGATCAATGTTCCGGCAATATCATATAAAAGTGCAAAGGCGAAATATATACTCAGTATAAAGCCAATGGCAATAGGTATTCTAAAGAGGCGGATATTTTTGATTTTGTCAAAATTGAGCTCCTTTCGAATGGAATAGATAAATAGTATCCACCATAGGATCAATATTGTCGTGGATAACACCGACCAAATATTGGGGAAGAATCTATTATAGGCATAGTTGCGGGAGTCAAATATAGCAAACGTGGCATTTTCAGAGAGCAGATTCCATTTCAGGTCTGCAAATTTGACCAAGACAAATATGCCAGCCAATAGCACTATTGCCCACCAGGCTCTTTTGGTCTTTGCCATGTGGAGGCAAAGGCTGTTAAAGAAAATCAATAGTGCAATCCATGCCAATAACCAGCAAAAGAACTGTAAGATGGTATAGATATTTTCATGCTCGCCATCTTTAAGCTTCACTGAAAATAGATAGGAGCCTTCATTGCTGTAGATGTTTTTGATGGCTACGGTATCCGTGTAGGAGGCAATGTCTATGTTTCGCGTATCAAAAAAGTTTCTGCGTAGCGAAGAGTTTAAGTAAGGATTGTTATTGTTGGTATAGGGCTTAACAAGGATATAGGCAAGTATGCTTATATTTCCAATTGTTTTTTTACGAATGACGTAGGACCTATTGTCATCTTGTACGAAATTGGATTTTTCTAAGAAGCCCTGATCGGTGATCGGAACAAATAAATTTGTGCTCCACATCTTAGGTTGATGGTCCTTAAAGAGGAAAAGATAAACCTCTTGATCGTTTTTATACCTTTCGAAAGCTTGATAGACGGCTATGGGGTATTGATCGTAATTTTTAAATGTTTTGAGTAATAAGGAGTCCTTAAAAATAAGGTCTACCTTTTTTTCTTGTTCGGAGATATAATCATTGAGTGATTTGGTATCGATGTCGAGTATTTCCTTATTTGTAACAGATTCTTTGATGGTGATAGCTGTTCCTATAAAGCATAGTGTTAAGATAAGTAGAAGTAAACGAATTTTTATACCAGAATTCACGTTAGTCAATTTACATTATTGTAAATATAAAAAAAAGTCCTTGCTTTCTTAGGACAAGGACTTTTATATTATTTTATTCTAAAATTGCTTATGCGTGTGGTTCTTCCTGTTTGAAGATTTTAGCAGTCAAGTACTCACGGTTCAAACGAGCAATGTTCGTTAATTTAATACCTACTGGACATTCAGCTTCACAGGCACCGGTGTTGGTACAGTTACCGAATCCCTCAGCATCCATTTGGTCCACCATTGCTTGCGCACGTTCGTAACGTTCAGTCTGACCTTGAGGCAATAATGCAAATTGAGATACTTTAGCCGATACGAATAACATCGCAGAGGCATTTTTACAAGCTGCAACACAAGCACCACAACCGATACAAGTAGCGGATTCGAAAGCCTCGTCAGCAATACGTTTCGGAATAGGAATCGTGTTAGCGTCAGGAACACCACCTGTGTTGATATTCACATATCCACCAGCTTGTTGAATACGGTCAAAAGCAGTACGGTCAACGGCAAGATCTTTCAATACTGGAAATGCAGCAGCTCTCCAAGGTTCGATTACGATCGTTTGTCCGTCATGAAAGCTACGCATGTGCAATTGACACGTTGTTGTACCTTCTTTAGGACCATGAGGGCGACCATTGATTACTAATGAACACATCCCGCAAATACCTTCACGACAGTCGTGGTCAAAGTATACGGGGTCTTCACCTTTACGTGTCAATTCCTCATTCACAATATCAAGCATCTCTAAGAAAGACATATCATCAGCGATGTCGTTTGCCTGATAAGTTACAAATTGACCTTTATCTTTATCATTTTTTTGACGCCAAACTTTCAGCGTTAAATTCATATGTTGTGCCATGATAATTTTCCTTCTTATTTATAACTTCTTTGTGTTAACTGAACGTT
>NZ_DLJD01000009.1:0-50692 GCF_002484085.1 Sphingobacterium sp. UBA7625 | reverse complement strand
TCTAAAGAAAGATTTAATTCTTCGTTCTCTCCAAGAACTTTAACGTTGGTCCAGAATTCTTTTTTCAACTCCTGGATCAAACCTTGTGCTTTTTGTAATCCTTCAGCAGTACGTGCCATTCCACAGTATTCCCACATGATGTGACCTAATTTTTTGTGGATATCATCAACAGTTTGCGTACCGTTTAGGGATAGCAATTTATTGATTTTCTCTTCAACCTCTTTACGTGTAGCTTCGAAAGCAGGATGGCTGTGATCTACTGGTGCGAAAGAACCTAGTTTAGCTAGGTAATCACCGACAGTGTAAGGAATAACGAAATAACCATCAGCAAGACCTTGCATCAATGCCGAAGCACCTAAGCGGTTTGCACCGTGGTCTGAGAAGTTACATTCCCCTAATGCGTACAAACCTGGGATTGTCGTCATCAAGTTGTAGTCTACCCATACACCACCCATTGTGTAGTGCACAGCAGGGTAGATACGCATTGGTTGTTTGTAAGGGTTTTCGTCAGTGATTTGATAGTACATGTCAAATAAGTTGCCGTATTTAGCACGTACAGCATCTTCGCCTAGACGGCCGATCGCTTCTTTGAAATCCAAGAATACTGCGAAACCAGTTTTACCAACACCACGACCATCATCAACGGCTTCCTTCGCATTACGTGATGCTACGTCACGAGGTACTAAGTTACCAAATGAAGGATATTTACGTTCCAAGAAGTAATCTCTGTCATCCTCTTTGATGTCGTTGGCTTTGATTTCACCTTTGCGTAATCTTTCAGCCATTTCTTGCGTCTTAGGAACCCATACACGGCCGTCGTTACGTAAAGACTCGGACATCAGCGTCAATTTAGACTGGTGATCTCCAGTTACAGGAATACAAGTAGGGTGAATCTGTGTATAACAAGGGTTAGCGAAGTAAGCGCCACGTTTGTGTGCTCTCCAAGCTGCTGTAACGTTACATCCCATTGCGTTTGTAGACAAGAAGAATACGTTACCGTAACCACCAGTACACATTAATACCGCATGTGCTGCATGTGTTTCAACTTTACCTGATACCAAGTCACGTGTGACGATACCTTTGGCATGACCATCGATCATAACCAGATCCAGCATCTCGTGACGTGTATATGATTTCACTTTTCCTTTTTTGATTTGACGGTTCAACGCCGAATACGCACCTAACAACAATTGTTGTCCAGTTTGACCACGGGCATAGAAGGTACGGCTTACCTGAGCTCCACCGAAAGAACGGTTGTCCAATAAACCACCATATTCACGTGCAAAAGGAACACCTTGCGCGACACATTGGTCGATGATGTTTACAGATACTTCGGCCAAACGGTAAACGTTTGCTTCACGTGAACGGTAGTCACCACCTTTGATTGTATCATAGAATAAACGGAACACGGAGTCACCATCATTTTGGTAGCTCTTTGCCGCATTAATACCACCTTGCGCTGCAATTGAGTGCGCACGACGAGGTGAATCTTGGTAACAGAAGGTAATTACGTTGTATCCTAATTCAGCTAAAGATGCTGCTGCAGATGCACCAGCAAGACCTGTACCAACAACGATAACGGTAAATTTACGTTTGTTAGCAGGGTTAACCAACTTAAGATTAAATTTATGATTTGACCACTTTTGGGCTAATGGGCCCGCTGGTACTTTTGAATCTAACATATCTCTTAATTTTATATTGAACGATAAGGCCTAAGGTCTTATCTTAAAAGATTCTGAATTATTTAAAGAAGAAAAACAATGGCATTATTGCAAAGCCAATTGGAATTAATACCCCAAATACCCAAACTCCGATTGCTCTGATAATTCCAATATATCTTCTGTGGTTAAAACCTAAAGTTTGGAATGCAGATTGGAAACCATGAATTAAGTGGAATGCCAAAGCCGCCATAGCAATAACGTACAAAGCAACTAAAGCCACATTTTTGAAGGCAAAGTCAACTTGTTTGTACAAATCTCTTGCTTTTAAGATTTGAACATTGTTTTCTACCGTTTCTTGGTAGTCGTGGAATTCAGAAGCTTGAAGTTCTCTAGCTGTTGTCTGTCCAGTTGCCAAATCAGTACGGTATTCGATGTAAGGTACCTGATCATTGTGAAACTTCCACCAAAAATTAGACATGTGTGTAGCTAAAAATACTAAAATGACAGTACCTAAGATACCCATGTTGCGTGAATTCCATTTACTGTTTGCTTGGCCATCGTATTTGGCGTAGCCAATAGGACGAGCGGATTTGTTTTTCATCGACAGCGTAATGGCGTAGATGACGTGAACAATTACCGAAGCGTACAATAAGTAAGAAACAACTTTGATTGGTGTAAAGTGAGTCATGAAATAAGCGTATTTGTTGAACGCTAGACCCGCATCATCTTTAAATAATTGCAAGTTACCAACCAAGTGAACAACTAGGAATAAACATAGGAAAATTCCTGTTAAGCTCATGATTAGCTTCTTCCCAATCGAAGAACTGAAAACTGGCTTTGATTTACTCATTATGCTTGTAATTTAATTTTAATTAGGCAAATCTACTATTTGCTATTAAATATGATACCATTTTGACAAGAAAAAGGAATAATTTAGAACGGTTCTAAATTTTCTTAAAATAAAAAGTCCGTTTTGGATAAAAACGGACTTTTTGATATAATATGAACAGTGGTTTATAAACTACAGAATACTGAATAATCTATAGCCTAAACCAATACTCCACATATTGATTTTTGGATTTGCCTGGCTTTCATTGTTAACTTTATTCAAACCCATTTCGTAACGTACATCTACACGTAGGCTTGAGATATCAGCACCTACACCAAATGCCCAAGAAGTACCGCTTTTTTTGTAGTTACTTGGGTTCAATTGGTCAATCACCTTAGGTTGATTATCGTCAACTTTGAATGAAAATATCGGACCAGTCTGGATTCTCGCTCCAATTGGACCTAAACCAAAACGTTTACCCAATAATACAGGAACATCGACCGTTGTAAATTTAACATCGGTAGTCGTAGAAGAACCGTCTTCCCCTTGACCTTTTACTGTTGTGTTTTTACCTGTTATATAAACTTCAGGTTGAATGTGGAATCCCAAGACACCAACACGTCCATAAAGACCTGCCTGATAACCCGCTTTATTGTCTGAATTGAAATATTTGCCGTCGCTTTTAAGCTTGGAGAAGTTCAATCCTCCTTTTAAACCGACCTCAAATCCAGGCAAAAGCTGGGCCTGTGCCGTTGCTACGCTACCACAAATCAAGAGTAATGCTGGTAAAATCTTTTTCATAATCTTTTATTTATGTATATATTGTATCTTTAAACAAACTTTCACAAGTTTGATAAAGATATACAAATTTTGTACCTAAATCATAGTTATGCTGAAAATTAACGAAGAACAATGGCAAGTTGCCAAAGAAAAACTCCGTCGCAAGTACAATCATTTAAGCGACGAAGATTTAGCTTTTCAAGCAGGTGAAGAGGATAAATTGATTCATAAACTCTCTTCGCGTTTAAAACGCAAACCCTCTTATATTATATTCACAATTGGTAAGGAAATTCAGGACATTAATAGCAATAGGTTATGAGTGACAGCATCAGCTGGACAGATTTTGAAAAAGTAGATTTACGGGTCGGGACCATTTTGGATGCAAAGGATTTTCCGAAAGCAAAAAAACCAGCTTATCAGCTGAAAATTGATTTTGGAAACGAAATCGGAATATTACAAAGTAGCGCCCAGATAACAGTACATTATAAGAAGGAAGAATTGATCGGAAAGCAGATTGTTGCAGTCGTGAATTTCCCAAAGAAACAGATTGCCAATTTTTTCTCCGAATGTTTGGTGACAGGATTTGCTGATGAGCGTGGAGATATTATTTTGACTTCTGTGGACAGGAAATTACCAAATGGATCGAAACTTAGCTAAGTTTGTGGCATGACATTTATAGATTTTGAAGGAACACAGTTAATGGATAGCGATGAATCATTTATGCGGATGGCATTAAATGAAGCAAAAAGAGCTTTTGAAGAAGGGGAGG
Organism: Sphingobacterium sp. UBA7625; assembly: GCF_002484085.1. Lineage (NCBI taxonomy): Bacteria > Pseudomonadati > Bacteroidota > Sphingobacteriia > Sphingobacteriales > Sphingobacteriaceae > Sphingobacterium > Sphingobacterium sp. UBA7625. The sequence goes on along the minus strand of NZ_DLJD01000009.1, from coordinate 46,653 downwards.
TTCCTATTGGTGCAGTTATCGTGCATAAGGGACGCATTATTGGTAAAGGACATAATCTTACACAACGCTTGAATGATGTCACAGCTCATGCCGAAATGCAGGCTTTTACAGCAGCAGCAAATTATCTTGGTGGAAAATATCTGGACGATTGTACATTATATGTGACCATAGAACCATGTATCATGTGTGCCGGGGCGGCATATTGGACACATATCAGTAAAATTGTCTACGGTGCGAAGGATGAAAAGCGTGGTTATTCCCATTTTCATGATAAGATTTTACATCCGAAGACCGTCGTTACCCAAGGTGTTTTGCAGGAAGAATGTGCCGATTTGGTAAAATCATTTTTTCGTCAAAAACGCTAACAAAATATCGAATTTATTGTAATACATAAAAACATAACAGGCTATATTGTGTTATATTTGTATATAAAAACGAAGTAATAAACATTTAAATTAAAATAGATATGGCATTTGAATTAGAAGCGTTACCATACGCAGCCGACGCATTAGAACCACATATTGACAAGACTACAATGGAAATCCACCATGACAGACACCATCAGGCATACGTGGACAACTTAAATAAAGCAATCGCAGGAACAGATGCAGAGAACTTATCTTTATTAGATATCATCAAGAATGTGAGCAAATATTCAGCAGCTGTTCGCAACAATGGTGGTGGTCATTTCAACCACTCTTTGTTTTGGAAAGTTTTAGGTCCAAATGCTGGCGGAGCTCCTACAGGTGAATTGGCAGAAGCGATCAATGCTACTTTCGGTTCATTTGACGAATTGAAAAAACAACTTCAGGCTGCTGGTGCTACACGTTTTGGATCAGGTTGGGCATGGTTGATCGTTGGTGCTGATGGCAAATTGGCGGTGACTTCGACTCCGAATCAAGACAATCCATTGATGGATGTCGCAGAGGTAAAAGGAACACCAGTTTTAGGTATTGACGTTTGGGAACACGCGTATTACTTGAAATTCCAAAATAAACGTCCGGCTTATTTGGAAGAAATTTTTAATGTTATCAATTGGGATGCCGTAGCACAGAATTATGCTGCAGCAAAATAATTGATCATTTAGATAGGTACAAGAAGAAGCGACAATAAGATTATTATTGTCGCTTCTTTACTTTAAGGGATACAGGGTTAAGACGGCATGAGTTTTTGTGATTTGTTGCCGGACACAATATCGTTCGGCTATATTTGTCCATAGTAAGAAGCAACTGCATAAAGTACAGTTTTATATTGGGACGCTGACTAAGGAGCAAGTTTACCAAGAACCCATTGTAATGGAAGTCGTTCCCGCAAGTATAATTTTACCCCGCAGAAGACTGTCATCAAGATTATTATAGGTTAAATGGGAAGGAACCTTATTGCAATTAGTCATTAAACCGAAATTGGAAAAATTTAAACGTATCTTTTCCAAGGTGCTCAAAGGAGGAGAGTAACTTTGGGTATTCATAAAATTTAAGGTAATTTTACTTCTGTTGGCGCCATTTAGTATGGTGCTAAAAAGTTGAATAATAAATAATTGTAATATGTCTAAAGGATTTTTTACAGTTCCTGTTCCTGCAAATGAACCGGTGTATACTTACGCTGTTGGAACGAAAGAACGTAAGTTGTTGAAAGCAGCAATTGATGAGGCACGTTCGAAACAAATTGATATCCCAATGTATATTGGCGGTAAAGAAGTGACTACTTCTAAAAAAGTAACAATAGCTCCTCCACATGACCACCAACATATCTTAGGTCAATACAATCAAGGTGAGAAATCTCATGTAACAGATGCAATCAATGCTGCTTTGGCGGCTAAAAAGGATTGGGAAAATCTAGCATGGGAAGACCGTGCGGCAGTATTCTTGAAAGCAGCTGAATTGATTTCAGGGAAATACCGTTATGAGTTAAATGCGGCAACAATGTTGGGGCAATCGAAGAACCCATATCAAGCAGAAATTGACTCTGCCTGTGAGATCATAGATTTCTTGCGTTTCAATGTGCAATACATGAGTGAAATCTATAAGCAACAGCCTCCTGTATCTGGCAAAGGTGTATGGAACCGTGTGGAACAACGTCCGCTTGAAGGCTTCGTGTTTGCATTGACTCCATTCAATTTTACAGCTATCGCCGGTAACTTGCCATCATGTGTTGCCATGATGGGAAATGTTGTTGTATGGAAACCATCCAATACGCAGATCTACTCAGCAAACGTGTTGATGAAAATCTTCCGTGAAGCGGGGCTTCCTGATGGTGTCATCAATTTAGTATACGTATCAGGACCAGATGCCGGTGATGTGATTTTCCAACATCCTGATTTCGCCGGTATCCACTTTACTGGTTCAACAGGTGTATTCCAGGATATCTGGAAAACAATCGGTGACAATATTCACCGTTACAAAACTTATCCACGTATTGTCGGTGAGACAGGTGGTAAAGACTTTATCGTTGTGCACCCTTCAGCAGATCTAAAAGCAGCAAATACAGCTTTGGTTCGTGGCGCATTTGAATATCAAGGTCAGAAATGTTCAGCAGCATCACGTGCATATATTCCTAAATCATTGTGGCCAGCATTAAAAGAGTCAATGGCTAACGACGTGAAGTCATTTACAATTGGTGGAACAGAAGATTTTACAAATTTTATCAATGCCGTTATCGATGAGAAGTCATTTGATAAATTAGCGAAATACATCGATCGTGCGAAAGAGTCTACTGAGGCAGAGATCGTGGTTGGCGGTACTTATGATAAGTCCAAAGGCTACTTCATTCATCCAACGATCATTGAAGCTTCAAAGCCAGATTATGAAACAATGGTTGAAGAATTGTTTGGGCCGGTATTGACCGTATACGTTTATGAGGACGCTAAGTTCGAGGAAACATTAGATATCGTTGATAAAACCTCGATCTATGCATTGACCGGTTCTATTATCGCACAAGACCGCTATGCCATTAATTTAGCTACGGATAAATTAAGACATGCTGCCGGTAACTTCTATGTGAATGATAAGTGTACCGGTGCTGTGGTAGGGCAACAGCCATTTGGCGGTGCGAGAGGTTCAGGTACAAACGACAAAGCTGGATCTATGATCAACCTGTTGCGTTGGGTATCTCCGCGTACAATCAAAGAAACATTCAATCCGGATACGGATTATAGATATCCTTTCTTAGAAAAAGGCGAATAAAAATTCCTAAAAGATTATCCGCTACGAATGGGTAAGGTTTTGTATAAAGCTGATGCCAATCAGAACGGGTATATCCAAAGAAGGCAGTCCAGTAATGGACTGCCTTCTTATTTTTTAAACTGCCCCAGTTCGGTTCCATCGTCACGCGTCATCCGGATGGCTAATGATTTCGCAGATCCCGAAATATCAATAATTGTTCTTTTGCCGGCTTTTGGCCCACCACCGATAAATACTGGATAATTATGATCTTTATCTGCGGGGTAGTATCCGTATTGATGTGTATGCCCTGAGACCATCGCATCTATTTTGTATTTCTGAAATAAAGGATGGAAGCATTCCCGATTATGTAATGTGCCATGCCAATCGTCTGAATGGAATATAGGAATATGGCTGATAACCACGGTATGTTGTGCGGATCTTCTTTCCTTGGACTGTAAGACAGTTTCGAGCCACTTTGCCTGCTCTTTCCTGTAATTGTCGTAATCTACGGTACCGGCATATACTTCATGGTTATCAGGTTTATCTTCACCACTGTCCAGCATGATCCAGAAAATAGGACCTCTTTTAAAAGCTTGATAGTATTTATTATTGGGATAACCAAAGTACCGTTTGAAATGACGGGCGAAAGAACCCCTCGTTTCATGGTTGCCACGGTTCATAATAAAAGGTTTCTCCATGGCGAAGAATTCGATGGGTTTCAATAATTTTTCCGTAATATCTTCCTGATTGCTCACATAGTGAAAGGAGTCTCCATTCAGGACAAAGAAATCATAGATTGAGCTATCTTGATTTGGTACAAGATCACGATAGCTACTTTTTTCTTCATGAACATCGTTGTAGACCAGGCAACGGATTTGCTCTTGATCGTTTTTTGCTAGTTTAGCCTCAAAGATTGGTGTTCGGATTTCTTGCGCATAGACAATCTTATACGGATCAAATTTTTGGATTTCCTTTGCCCGGATACGATAGCGGAAAGATCGGGGAGCTTCATCGATAGTGAAGCGAAAGAAATCTGTATTTGCATTGATCATACCATCTTCGGATTGGTGGATCGTTTGCTGTACATTACCGGCACTGTCAAGGATTTCCAGCCAGGCCAAGGCGGGTTTACTCAGAATCGTAAAAATGCTGATGCCGGTTGCCGTCTGATTCTGTAAATAAGCAGGCACTATAAAATTAAAATCTCCTTCCGGATTTTCTGTTGCTTTTTCTTTAGCGACGCTAATGTTGGGTAGTGTAATTCCCGCGAGTGCTAGCGCTTCTAAAAATCTTCTTCTATTAAAATTCATAGGGGTTATTTAATGTCGATTTCAACATATAATGGTCGATGGTCACTCGCATATTTTTCTTCTAGAACGCGGTGGTTGGCGAACTTGGGATGTGAGGCGCTGTTGACCATAATATAGTCTATTTCGGTACTTGGCTTATCTTGCGGAAAAGTAAAACCATTTTGGCTCGTTGTTTTTGTGAATAAGGTGCCGAGCTCTTTAATTGCAGGATCAGTGGGTTCGGAGTTTAAATCGCCGACCAGGATAATAGGTCGTTTTTCATTTTTAAAACGAGATGTAATGAACTTTGCCTGTGCGATCTTGTTCTTGTCTTTTAGATCCAGGTGCGTGTTTGCAAATAGGATTTTCTTTTTGTTGATACGCACTTCAACAATGGATAAGCTTCGTTGTTCACTTTCGACCGGAGAAGGAAGAAAATGCTTTTCTACATGTTCTATCGGATGTTTTGACAATATCGCAGTACCATATTCACCTTTCTCGAGATCTATTCCTTTTGAGAAAATGTAGTGCATTCCCGTTAGTTCAGCCAATTTTTTCGCTTGATCCTCATTGTAGGATCGCGCCAGATTGACGTCAATTTCTTGCAAACCGACTAGGTCCGCATTACTGTTTTTAATAATTTGAGCGATGGTATCGAGATTGACAACAGATTCCTTTTCTGAGGGGGGATTTCCATGATGAATATTAAAGGAAAGCACACGGATTTTTTGTGCACTGAGATGAAATATTGATCCGAAAAGGACCAATATAAATACAATGAGCTTATGATTCATTTTTCAAAATTAAGTTTAGAATGAAGTCAGCGATTTATGTTCGCTGTGCTAAAAATACTAAAATCTTACAGTACAAACTCAAAAGTTTGGACATGTAACAAAATAATCATTTAAACTTAATCGTGACTATGTGAGGGGAGCGGATAAAAAAATAGCCATCCCTAAAGATGGCCACCTACATTATACTAATTTTTACAGCAGCTAGTCTTCATTTTCCTCTACATGAAGCATAGGATCTTCTCCTGTTACTTCCGTACGGATTTTTGCCTCAAGTTCGTCCATTAGATCTGGATTGTCAAACAATAGGGCTTTTACGGCATCTCTACCTTGTCCTAATTTGGTTTCACCGTAGCTAAACCAAGAGCCCGCTTTTTTGATGATACCATATTCAACACCTAAGTCAATGATTTCACCGACTTTTGAGATACCCTCCCCGAAGATGATATCAAACTCCGCAATACGGAAAGGAGGTGCGACTTTATTTTTTACAATTTTAACTTTAACACGGTTACCGGATACCTCGTCAGAATCTTTAATCTGCGATGTACGACGGATATCCAAACGTACAGAAGCATAGAACTTCAATGCGTTACCACCTGTTGTTGTTTCAGGGTTACCGAACATCACACCAATTTTTTCACGCAATTGGTTGATGAAAATACAGCAACAGTTGGTTTTGGAAATTGTTCCCGTCAACTTACGTAAAGCTTGAGACATTAAACGGGCTTGAAGGCCCATTTTTGAATCACCCATTTCACCTTCAATCTCACCTTTAGGTACTAATGCGGCTACAGAGTCAATAACAATGACGTCGATGGCACCTGAACGGATTAAATTGTCTGCAATTTCTAACCCCTGCTCACCATTATCAGGTTGAGAAATTAATAAGTTCTCAACATCAACACCAAGCTTTTGTGCGTAATATTTGTCAAAAGCGTGTTCAGCATCAATAATTGCTGCAATACCGCCTTTTTTCTGTGCTTCAGCAACAATGTGCGTCGCTAATGTCGTTTTACCCGAAGATTCAGGTCCATATATTTCAATGATACGTCCTTTTGGAACACCGCCAATTCCCAAAGCGATATCCAATCCTAAGGACCCTGTAGAAATCGCCTCGATAGGCTCAACAGCTGTATCTCCTAATTTCATAATCGAACCTTTTCCAAAGCTCTTTTCCAATTTATCTAACGTCAGCTGTAACGCTTTTAATTTATCTGTGTTGCTCATATTTTTAGTATATATTTATCAAAATTAAAAATAAAAAAGAATAAACCAAATATTTCCACTAAAAAAATTAGTTTTTTATTTCTATCGCGCTTGGAGCACTTTTTATGTGATGGGTTTTCTCAAAGTATTTACACATATAAGTAATCGGGCATTTTTCGCAAAGTGGTTTTCGGGCCAGACAAATATATCGTCCATGCAAGATCAACCAATGGTGCGCAACAGCAATGGTCTCTTTCGGGAGATTTTTGACTAATTGTTTCTCTACCGCCAATGGAGTTGTTGCACGGTAGGTTAAGCCAAGCCGATTAGCCACACGGAATACATGCGTATCGACTGCCATTGCAGGATTATGATAGACAACAGACGAAATGACATTGGCGGTTTTTCTACCTACCCCGGGCAACTTGACCAAATCCTCAATCTGCTCAGGCACGATATTGTTAAATTTTTCAATAAGCATTTGTGCCATTCCGACAAGATGCTTGGCTTTGTTATTTGGATAGCTTACCGAGCGGATATAAGTAAATACTTCATCGACGCTTGAAGCGGCTAAAGTATGTGCATCGGGGTAACGTTCGAATAGCTTCGGCGTGATCTGATTAATTCTCTTGTCGGTACATTGGGCCGATAGAATAACAGCGACAAGCAATTCATACGGATTACTATAGTTGAGTTCTGTCTGCGCATCCGGATTATTTTTGGAAAAATATTCCACAAAAGCTTTGTATCGTTCTTGTTTTAACATCACTCCAAAACTAGCCAAAATTTCTATCAAAAAAGAAAACTTAACGCTTACACACGGCTCATCGAGCGGATTAATTAGGAATACAAATGGATTGCGATAATAGGCATGCGCACTAAAGTCTATCGGGTATTTTAGGAATACGGTGTGGTACTTATCTGCTTAGATAATAGGAATGAGATAAACTGATATTATTTCAATAAATAAGGCCTAATCTCTGGATTAGGCCTTTCTTTTTTCCATTTGTTTGGAATATTCCATGATATTCGCAATACATTTTTTGCTTGGATTAAGCAACATTTTGGGTAATTGAAGTTTCAATTCATTTTCTATATCCTCGTCAGTCATTACCTTCTCGTTTTGGGTTAGCAAATTTTGAACTTCGTTTTCTGATTGGGTAAAGTTTTCTACCATAAGCATCTTGAGTTTTGTCCCTGTAAGTTAATTAATTAAACGGACAAAAGATGATTTTGGTATACAAAAAACGAGAATAATATTTATTTTTTCTTTTTACTACTAAATTCTTCAGCCTTAAGAATCGCATTATATGCATTAACGATTCCTCCAGTGACAGAGATATCTGCTAATTTGACCATTCTTGTTGCATCTTCACCTACCTTGACCTGAACCATTCCCACCGGTTTTTCCACAGATTCCAAAATGACCTGCTTGGTTTCCACAGCTGAGAGATTCGGATAGTAGGAGCGTATCATAGCTGCCAGTCCGGCGACTACAGGAGCAGCCATACTTGTTCCTTGTTCTTCTTTATACTGCGAATCTGGAATAGTGGAATTGATCTGCACACCGGGAGCAAATACATCAACTGAATTTTTGCCATAATTGGAAAAATCGGCTAAAAGCGCGTTGTCCGGATATAAGCCCGTTGCACCCACGGTGATCCAGTTGTTTGCGATACCGGTTGTATCTCCCTTTGCATCGGTGTAGTATTTCATCGGAAAATTTGGTTCCACGTCATTATCCTCACTGTCATTCCCTGCTGCATGTACCAATAAGACATCCTTGGACTCGGCATATTTAACGGCCTCATCCACGGTCTGCTTGTTGTGTGCATAGCTTTTTCCGAAACTCATATTGAGCACTTTTGCACCGTTGTCTACTGCATAACGGATTGCATTTGCGACATCTTTATCGCGTTCATCACCGTCCGGAACCAAACGTACAGCTAAAATTTTGACATTGTCTGCAACGCCATTGATGCCAATGTTGTTGTTGCGACTGGCGCCAATAATACCGGCCACATGGCTGCCATGAAGTGCATCAGGCCCCTTCACATCGGCATTTCCGTAATAACGTTCGGAGGCATCCTCGTAATTGTCGCCAACAATGGGACGGGAATCGTATTCCTTGTTCAAATGGTATTCCACCTGATTGTTGAAATATTTTGCACCCTCCGTGATATCATCAAAAAACTTGACAAAACCGTTGGTTTGAATCTCATCTTTCGCATAACTAAGTGCGATACGTTGATTATTCGATTTTGGGTTGAAATTCTCTAGATCGGTCAAGGTAATTTCTGCTGGTTTTTTACCTATTTCACGGACCACGGCGTCTAGGTTGCGTTTAAGGGCATCATAGGAAAACTGCCCCATTTTGGCTTCTTCTAGCTTGTTCTTGTACTTAACGACCATCTTTTGATAGACCAAAAAAGCTTTCCTGTCGGCTTCATTCAGTTCTGTCGTAGGGGTGACACCCGCAAATTTTTTATCTAAAATCCTTAATTGCCTCGTAAGTTCCAGGTTGTCAAATTGAACATCCTTCCCATCGGCATTGCCAATAAAGTTCCAGCCGTACTTGTCATTGATATAGCCATTACGATCATTATCTTTCCCATTGGTAAGACTGTCCTTTGGGTTGATCCAAACGACATCCTTCAGATCCTCGTGAAAGACATCCACGCCACCGTCCAAAACCCCAACAATGATAGGTGTTGATTTTTTTCCCTTTAATAAAGTTTTATAGGCTTTCTCCGTACTAATTCCCATGACACCATCCGTTTGGTAATCCAGGTTGTACCAATTTGGAGGTACAGATTCACTTTGAGCAAACGAGATTACCGGCAACACACCCAAGGCAATCAGATATAATGATTTCTTTAAATTCATGAAATTTTCTCCTAGCATTGTAGCAAAGATAGTATTAATGCCTCTGATGAATTGTTAATTTTTATTAAAAGTGACTTTTCGTGCCCTTAACGGGATAGACCGCAAAGATGTGTATTGCGAAATCTGAAAAATCATAGGACGGCCTAAAACCAGTCGGACGTATTTAAAATATCGTTTTGATATGTTTAAATAAATGCGTTAAATTGAGTCCCTTTGGGAGATCGTGCGATTATGAGGAACGAAAATATAATAAGCGGTTTTTTTAATTAGAAAGACGATATTTAGCGAATTTATAGCGTTTATGCAACATAACAATAATGTACAATGGCCGGAAGTTTCAGCGCCGATAGCTGCAACACATCCATATAAAAGACAGATTCATGGTGATACCGTCGTGGATAACTATTACTGGATGATTGACTATTTTAAAAAGGGGCCCAGATCGGAGGCAGTGATCAATTATCTGAACGAAGAAAACGCCTATACCACTGCAATGCTAAAAGATACGGAATCTTTTCAGGAAGACTTATTTCTGGAAATGAAATCCCGGATCAAGGAAAAAGACGAGTCCGTACCTTACTTTAAGAACGGTTATTATTATTACAGTAGAACTGAGGAGGGGTATCAATATTTTAAGTTTTGCCGCAAGAAGGGATGTTTGGATGCCGATGAAGAATTATTATTGGATATTGACAACCTAGCGGAAGGATATGCTTATTACACTGCGAAGGGGTTTTCAATTAGTCCGGACAATCGTTTGCTGGCTTTTAGTGTGGATACAGTTTCCAGAAGGGAATATACCATATACATTAAGAATCTGGAGACAGGTGAGATTTACCCTGATCGGATTGTTAATACCGAAGGTACTGCAATCTGGGGGAATGATAACCAGACATTGTTTTATACAGCGAAGAATCCAGTGACACTACTGAGTGAAAAAATTATGCGGCATTCACTGGGCACGGACGTTTCAGCAGATGTATGTGTTTATGAAGAAAGAGATAATACAAATTACATCGCGGTCGGTAAATCAAAAAATGGTAAATACATTATCATCAGTTCCGAAAGTACCCTATCCTCCGAGATATGGTTGTTGGATGCCGATCTTCCCAATAATGATTTTAAGGTCTTTCAACCACGCCTGAAGGATGTGCTTTATACCATAGTCCCTTTGGAAGATCGTTTTTTGATACTGACCAATGATGACGCTATTAACTTCCGGGTGATGCAATGTCCGTTAGACAAAACGGGGCGCGAACATTGGACTACTTTCTTGGCACATCGTCCAGATGTGCTGGTGAGTGACATTGAAGAGTTTAAGTCTTTTTTGGCAATAGCCGAACGAAAAGATGGATTGACCCAGTTGGCGATCTATAATTTGAGCAGTCTGGAACAGCATTATTTGGATTTTGGAGAGGTAGCCTATACGGTATATCCGGGGATAAATGTCGAATACAATACGGAAAGTCTGCGTTATGGATATACCTCTTTGGTGACGCCAAGTTCCGTCTACGAATATAACATGCGGGATCGGAGCAAAGTATTGCTAAAGCAGCAGGAAGTTCTGGGCGGCTATGACCGGGCAGCTTATAAGACTGAGCGTATCTATGCCCCCGCGAGGGATGGTGTAAAAGTGCCTATTTCTCTAGTTTATAAGGAAGGGACCAAATTAGATGGCACAGCGCCGTTATTACAGTATGCTTATGGTTCCTATGGTGCATCGATGGATCCTAGTTTTTCCAGCAATCGCTTGAGTTTATTGGACCGTGGATTTATTTATGCACTGGCACATATCCGTGGTGGCGAAGAAATGGGACGTCAGTGGTATGAGGATGGGAAAATGATGCGTAAAATGAATACTTTTAATGATTTTGTGGATTGTGGAAGGCATCTTATTGAACAGGGCTACACTTCTCCAAACCACCTTTATGCACAAGGAGGAAGCGCAGGTGGATTATTGATGGGTGTTGTTGCGAATATTGCTGCAGCGCAATATCATGGTATCATAGCTCAAGTCCCTTTTGTGGATGTTGTGAATACCATGTTGGATGAGACAATACCATTAACGACGAATGAGTATGATGAATGGGGCAATCCCAATGAGTCGGATGCTTATTTTTATATGAAAAGTTATTCGCCCTATGAGAATATTGAACCGAAAGAATATCCAAATATGTTGGTTACCACTGGACTACATGATAGCCAAGTTCAATATTTTGAGCCCGCCAAATGGGTGGCAAAATTACGGACAGTCAAAACGGGTAAGTCTGTTCTGTTCTTGAAGACAGATATGGATTATGGACATGGCGGCGCTTCGGGAAGATTTGACTATTTGAAGGAGATCGCGCTAGAATATGCTTTTTTGTTTAAACTGGAAGGGATCGACCACTAAACTGATAGAGTACGACAACAATAAAAAAGCGGCATTGCCGCTTTTTTATTGTTGAGCATGATTGATGCTGTCCTGCTGTTTTTGTAAACGTTCTTCACGTTCGATTTCTCTGGAATCGATCTGATGTTGTTGATAGTTGTCCATCGCAACTTTGCTCGCTTTTTGCGACACATAGATGGCAAGTATAGCAACCACAGTAATGATTGCGAGTCCCCAGGCATATTTACGTTTGTCCTGTTTGACAAGCCAATACATAAAGACGATATAAGGTACAGCAAAAATAATATAGAAAATTAAACTCGGTGACATGCTATTTTCCTCTAAATGATGTATACAAAAGTATCGTTTTTGTCCAAAAATAACGAACCCGTGGAAAAAACTCCCCTTATCAATTGATAAAGCCTTAAACCTTTATCGATTTTATTGTCAAATTAATATCGTCTGAAGCTAAGGGATAGACTGGGGTTGTTAATAATTAATTGCTTGAAAATGAAGGGTACAGGCCTGTTTTGATGCCTGATTGTAATTTTTTGATTTTTGCAAAAAATCCATGATAATATTGTGGAAAAGAAAAAAATATTTTTATACATTTGCAACGTCAGAAACAAATTGACAGAGAAATAAAATGAAACAGAGCAAAAAGAACGACTATTCTTATACTCAAACTTTTGAGAAGTTTATGAGGAAGGTGTTTTGTGCTTTCATTTTCGTAGAAATACCTGTTTTACGCTTCCGACGACCCATACTACCTCGGGCTTGATTTGAGGTAGTGAATCTTCCAAACAAGGCCATGATTGTCCGATGGTTTTGAATCCATTATTTTAATTTATTCAGTAACAAAACACGACAGTAGTTGTTGTTTTATTATTAGGGTCGTAAGTCAATGACTATATCAGATTTTTTAATTATTCCGGCTAAACCTGAGCATGCACATTATGCAGAGGTTATTTGCAACGAAATGTTCGAGTCTGCAAAGGCTCGTGGTACTGGTATTGCACGTCGTAAACCAGAGTATGTTGCCAACAAAATGAATGAAGGTAAAGCAGTGATTGCTTTACATAGGGACGGTCGATGGGCAGGCTTTTGTTATATTGAAACTTGGGGCCATGGCGATTACGTTGCAAATTCTGGACTTATAGTCAATCCCGAATTTCGAAAGGTAGGTTTGGCAAAAGCCATTAAGAAAAGGGTATTTGATCTGTCCCGTGAAAAATATCCCAAAGCAAAGATATTTGGTTTGACCACAGGTTTTGCCGTCATGAAAATTAATTCAGAACTTGGATATGAACCCGTACCTTATTCAGAATTGACGAACGATGATGAATTTTGGAAAGGCTGTCAGAGTTGTGTGAATTATGAAATTTTAATGAGCAAAGACCGTAAGAATTGTATGTGTACGGCCATGCTCTGGGATCCGGAGGAAAAAGAACGTGAGCTGAAAGAAAAGATCCAGCGTAAACATGAAGCAAAGGAGCGTTTGGAGCGAATCACACAAAAACAATCCTTGTTAAAACGTATTCAGGCAAAGTTCTGGAAATCGGCCAATAAATTCATTGCGGTCAATTTGCCAAAGCATAATAAAGTTGCAAAAGGATTTTAATAACTTTAACAGGAGAAACCGGGTGTCACCCATCTTTCTCCGCAAAAATCATACATAGCATGTCAACTGGCGTAGCAGCCATTGAAAATAAATAATGAACAGCGATGAAACGGTCAGCCTAAGGCTCAAATAGAACCGGATTGGTTGATAATAGTTTCACTGCAATAAAAAACAATTTATCTCAATGAAAAAAGTAGTTTTAGCATTTAGCGGAGGATTAGATACTTCGTTTTGTTGTATTTATCTTACGCAAGATTTAGGTTTGGAGGTTCATTCCGTAGTCGTAAATACAGGTGGTTTTTCGGATGAAGAATTGAAGACGATTGAAGCACGTGCATATGCATTAGGCGTAAAATCACATACGGCGATTGACGAAACAGCAGACTATTACCGCGAAACTATTAAATACTTGATCTTTGGTAATGTGCTGAAAAATGCGACTTACCCGCTGTCAGTGTCCGCTGAACGCGTATGTCAGGCCACTGCCATTGCAAACTATGCAAAGAAAATCGGTGCTGAATGTGTTGCACATGGTTCTACAGGGGCCGGAAATGATCAGGTACGTTTTGACATGATTTTCCAGACCTTGATCCCAGGGGTTGAAATTATCACACCTATCCGTGATCTGCAGTTATCCCGCGAAGCGGAAATAGAATACTTGAATAAACATGGTGTTGAATATTCTGCCGAAAAAGCTAAATATTCGATCAATAAAGGCCTTTGGGGTACGTCTGTAGGTGGGGCGGAAACATTGACATCCAACCAATATCTACCCGAATCAGCTTGGCCTACGCCAGTGACATCTTCAGAACCCCAACAAATCACAATAGATTTTGAAAAGGGCGAGCCAGTTGCTTTAAACGGTGAGAACATGTCATCTGTTAAAGTCATTCAGGAATTGCAGGCGATTGCTCAACCTTATGGCATCGGTCGCGATATTCACGTAGGTGATACAATTATCGGTATCAAAGGTCGTGTAGGCTTTGAAGCAGCCGCTTCAGTCATTTTGATTAAGGCACACCACACCCTGGAAAAACATACTTTGACCAAATGGCAATTATCCTGGAAAGATCAAATCGCTGCTTTCTACGGAAATTATATGCACGAAGGACAAATGCACGATCCTGTCATGCGCGATATTGAAGCATTCTTACAGTCTTCACAGGACACTGTAACGGGCCGTGTGATCGTTGAATTCCACCCTTATCGTTTTGTTGTGATTGGTATTGAGTCGGAGCATGATTTAATGTCCAATAAATTCGGTAGTTACGGGGAGATGAATAAAGGTTATACTGGTGATGATGTGAAAGGCTTCTCCAAAATTTTTGGAAACCAAACTATAATCTGGCATAAAGTAAACAATAAGTAAAAAGTCAAAATTAAAAAAGGGAGATAGTTGGTAAGTCTTTGACCTGAACCGCCAAAGACTCATATCTCACATCTAAATACTAAAAAATGATAAAAGTAGGAATCGTTGGTTCGGCAGGGTATACAGGTGGCGAATTATTGCGCGTTTTGATCTACCATCCTGAGGTGGAGATTATATTCGCCAATAGTGCTTCCAACGCTGGAAACAAATTATATGAAGTACACAATGATTTATTCGGAGATACTGAGCTGACCTTCTCTTCTGATTTTCATTCCGATATTGATGTATTGTTCTTATGTGTTGGGCATGGCGATGCACGCAAATTTTTGGATGCGAATCCAGTTGCGGCATCTGTAAAGATTATTGATCTTTCGCAAGATTATCGTCTTCGGGCAAATACCGCTTATCAAGGACAGCAATTTGTTTATGGACTTCCGGAGCTAAACAAGGAAGCGATCAAATCTGCGCAGTATATTGCTAATCCGGGTTGCTTTGCAACAAACATTCAATTGGCATTATTGCCGTTGGCAAGTAAGGGCTTGTTGCCAGATCAGATTCACGTTAATGCGACAACGGGATCTACCGGTGCCGGACAGAAGCCCGGGGCGACCACACATTTCTCTTGGCGTAACAACAATCTTTCTGCATACAAGTCTTTCGAGCATCAACACCTACAGGAAATTTCGGAGTCATTGGATCAATTGCAAAATGGATTTTTGCCAGCGTCTGATGATTCATTATTAGCACGTGCGGCAGAAAGAATAAATTTCGTACCACAGCGTGGTGACTTTACTCGGGGAATTTTCTCAGCGATTTATGTTGATTCCGATTTGACGGAGGAGCAAGCTTACGAATTGTACGAAGGCTATTATGCCACACATCCATTTACGCACGTTAGCCGGAGCAATATTGACCTCAAACAAGTGGTAAATACCAATAAAAGTATTATCCACTTGGAGAAACATGGGAATAAGTTACTGATCTTAAATGCTACCGATAATTTGTTGAAAGGAGCATCTGGTCAAGCCGTACAAAATATGAACCTCATGTTCGGATTGAATGAGCGTATGGGATTAAATTTGAAAAGTGTTTGTTTTTAATTGTTTAGAGCTTATTCAACAGCTGTATTAACAGACTGTGAATAATCGAAACAGTAAATCTTGATAAAATACAGTTATCAACATAGTTATTAACGCTGTGTGGAAAAGTGAAGCGGGCAACCGCTTCACTTTTTTTATGCCCGACGCCATTTGTATGAAGCTAATGCTGGCGTAATAGGCATGACCATCGTGAATAGATTTCCACATCTTTTCAACTATCCGGTTAAGATAACGAAAGAAAATGCGTTTCGGCAATATGCCAATGCAAGTCGTATGATGCGGTATCTGAAATTTATTAGTGTTGTTATTTTGGGTGTAATCAGCTTCAAGACCATTCCAAATGCAGCCGGAACTTCAGATGAGCTGGGCGAATGGTTTTTTATTTTATTTGAGATTCAAACGGAGCTACGCTAATATCTTTCATAAATCTTTTTAATAGGTTGAATAGCGGGTTGATTATCGCTGCTTTTTTACACAATCGATTGATATACATTTCCTTTCTTTTTCTGTCAATCTAACCCTTATCTTCATTAAAGTAATACTATTTCCAAAGACCGATTTAAACGAGCGTTCATATCAGCGTAATAGATATGAGCTAACTTGGCGCCTATAAAACCTCAGCTGAGGCGACATAAATGGCTAAGGTAACAGACAAAAGATATAATAAAAATAAAAAATGAAAAGAAAACTCTTTATCAGGCTCCTCTTCGTAGGTGCCTTATCTTGCCTTTCATTAGGTGGTAATGCGCAGACTTCTATAAAATCCTATTCTGTTCCACTTGCGGGCAATGCTTTCATTACTACCGGACAAAATGGCGGTGCAGAAATTTCGGGACGCAATGGACTGGTGAAATGGTCAAGCGATCAGAGCATCGCATCGGTGTATTTCAGAACTGAGAAAACCGGAAATCTTGAATTAAAGCTCAAAGCAAAAGTTGATGCTGGAAATACCTCCAAAATAGAGATTTCTGCCTTGGGAAAAAGGAGCTCCTTAGATATAAAAGAAACTGAGTTATCCGAAACAGCAGCCTTGTCAATTGATGTCAAAGTCCCGGGCTATATACAGGTCAACTTAAAAGGATTAAGTAAGTCGGGGAGTAACTTTGCCGACGTAACGGAATTAATTGTCAGTGGAGAAGCAGCATCTGAAGGCCTTATCTATTCAAATGATCCTGATTATTACTATTGGTCGCGTCGTGGTCCTTCCTGTCATTTAAATTATACGGTACCTAGTGAAGGAAATGTCAGCTATTATTACAATGAGGTAACCGTCCCCAAAGGAGAAGATAAAATCGGTTCATATTTTATGGCCAACGGTTTTGGCGAAGGCTATTTTGGTATACAGGTGAATTCGGAGACGGAACGCCGTATTCTTTTTTCAGTTTGGAGCCCCTTTCATACAGATGATCCGAAAAGTATTCCGGACGAGCAAAAAATCCATTTGTTGAAGAAAGGAAAAGACGTGCAAACGGGCGAATTTGGCAATGAAGGGTCTGGTGGACAGAGTTACCGGAAATATTTCTGGAAAGCGGATGAAACCTATAAATTCTTGTTGAAAGGTACCCCGGATGGAAAAGGAAATACAGACTATACCGCCTGGTTTTTAGTACCTGAGGAAAACGCATGGAATGTAATCGCCAGTTTCAAACGTCCGCAAACAAATACTTATTTAAAGAGATTTCATAGTTTTCTGGAGAATTTTAGCCCGAATCAGGGATATTTAGAAAGACAGGTAGAATTTAAAAACCAATGGGTTTATGACGGCCAATGGCGCCCTGTCCAATCTGCTTCATTCAGTGTTGATAATACCTATCGCGCCAATCAGCGTATTGATGCCATCGGCGGTACAACTAAAAATGGCTATTTTCTTAGAAATGGCGGTTTCTTTAATGAAATTGTCAAACCTGGAAGTAAGTTTGAGGTTGTCAATAAAAACACAGCCCCAAAAATTGATTTTGATAAATTGCCTTAATGGCTAAATCTGTCCCTGAAAGCAGGATATGTAGCATAAAAAACGAAAGAGTCGCATTGAAGTGCGACTCTTTTCGGTATGTTATGACCTATTTATTGCGCAGAGAGTTTAATATCTCGTTCTATAGATATATTATCTCCCGTAATCGCATTGCCTTCTTTATCGACCAACGTTAATTTTATCTTATTATTTCCCATTGGCAAACCTTTGATTTCGTAAGGGCCCCATTTATCCAAAGTAAATGTCTGTCCATTGATATCTGCGGTAACCTTATTTCCGTCTGGGGCAATACTGGTGTTGACTAGATAGAAATCCAGGAGTAAATTTTTTGTTTCATCGCCTTTGTATTCCCCTTTTGGACGGGAGTAAAATAGAGATGGTTCTTTGGGGGTTGGCTCCTGTGTCAATTTTCCTGTGGCATCTATCTTGAATTTAGTCAATTTTGAAGCTTCACTTGTTTTAATGGATTCGTGGTAAGACCGTGACAAAAATGAAAGTAAATAGTGCTCCGAATTTAAAGCCAAAGTAACGGAGTGTTCAGGTTTATATAATGCTGTATAGGGCTTATTATCCAGAATAAAGTGAATATGTTGTCCATCATGCGAGTTGGCCATGTGAGCAGCATGCGCATCTTCTGTCATTTCTGTCAGCTTGAAGTTTTTAACCGTGTATTTCACGGTGACTTTTGCAGAGTCTGCACCTACTTTTTCTGCAGTTATAGAAGCGATTTCGAGATTTGCTCCGGGAAATTGTTTTGAATCTGCAATTGGATTAACTGAAATGGAATCCATTTTCTGTGCAGTAGTCGTATCGGTGTCACCCATGGAATCAGTATGGTCAGCACCCTTATTGGATGAGTTATTACATCCGACGGCTCCCATTAACAATACTAATGCAGCGGGAATGGCTGTAATTCTGTAGTACTTCATAATTTTTTTATTTAAATTTTATTGTTCAGCATCTTAAATAACAATAGCTAAGCGTATTTTGTTTGTAATAATGCTAAAACAACTAACCAGTTTGTGAGCAAGCGGTATATAAACAAGAATAATCCCTGTTTATTTGCTTTCTCAACACGAAAGAGTAACGTGTTTAATGACCTGTTATTTGAATAAATGAATATTTTAAAAAAATATTCATATTAGATGTAATGAATTATCAAGTTGAAATGTCTTGATTATGTGACGAAGGTATGGAAGGGGTGCAGGCTAGTTACTACTAAATACTAAAAATGAACCAAGAACAATTTAAAAATACCGTTTTCGTCCATAAGGATAAGCTATTTCGCTTTGCGAAACGGATCTTGGTTGATGACGATGAGGCCTTCGATGCTGTGCAGAATGTCATGATGCGGTTGTGGAAATTGAAAGATCAGCTACATCAGTATAAAAATGTCGAAGCTTTCTGTATGCAAAGTGTAAAAAATGAAGCGTTGAACCGGATTAAAAGAGATAAAGTGAGAGCAGACTACGTTGATCAATATCAAGTAGTTTCGATGACGGAGAATAAGGTCGGAAATACCAAAGAAATTATTCTGGAGATGATCAATTCCCTTCCTGAAAAACAACGTCTGGTTATGCATCTGCGGGATGTGGAAGATTATGATATTGATGAAATCGTTGAAGTATTGGATATGGGTGAGTCGGCAGTTAGAGTCAATTTAATGCGTGCAAGACAGAAGGTAAAAGAGCAGTTGACAAAGTTATTCGATTATGAAAGAACGCGAGTTTATTCAGATAAAAAATAGATCCTGTAGTTTCATAATTAGACAAAATAAGATAGGTGGTGATGAAAGATAAAAAATTAAAGGAATTAGAAGAGAAGTACTTTAATGGCCAGTCGTCGTTAGAGGAAGAAGGTGAGTTGAAAAACTCGGGTCATGTTTTTTTTCAAACTTTGAATCAAGAAAAGAATGTTAAAATGGACTGGTCCTTTGATGACTTCGAAAGTCAGATCAATGCGGATAAAAAGCTTATTGTACGGTGGAAATATAGCTGGGTGAAATATGCGGCAGCAGCGGTTCTTTTAATGACCATTGGAATCGCACTATTCCTGAATCAGAAGCCCACGATCGAGGAGCCGGTGCTCGTAGAAAAGAACATGAAAGATTTAAAACCTGCGAAAAATAGGCCTATCGAACATCAAAATTCGGAAGCAGCGAATCCCAATTCTAATGATAGGATATTGTCAGATGGAAGTCGGACGGCAATGCAAACAGCAGAAACTTTCAAACGTCCAAAAATTAAAAAACAAGCCAAAGATAGGACAGCGAAGAAGGAAGTCGTGACTGAAAATTTGGAATCAACCACAGGACAGACTTATCAAGCAGATTATGTTGTATTAAATGGTAAACCCGTTGCCAACGAAGAGGAAGCTGTGGAATTGACCCTGAGGTCATTGGGATTGCTGGCGAATAATCTGGAAAATGGAGTAGATAAAGCAATGAATATAAAACAAATGTCAATATCGATTAACTAAAATAATATGAAAGGATTATTAATAGCTTGCCTATTACTTGTAGCAAGTATGGCAAACGCACAAATTTCCAAGTTAGATAAACTCTTCGAGCAATATCAGGGGAAAAAGGGAGTGACTACACTTAAAATTGGAGCCCCTATGTTCAAGTTGTTAGGGAATTTAAAAATTGATGACGAGGATATGCAGAAAATTACGCCTTTACTCAAAAACGTAAAATCCTTGCGGATGCTGATCGTCGAGGATGGCGAGGACAAAAATTTGACTTCAGTCATTCGGAGTGCAGTCTCCAATCTCAAGTATGAGGAATTGATGACTCTTAATAGTGATGGTGAGGATATCCGTTTTCTGGTTGAAAATATATCCGCAAATTCTGATATTCTCAATAATTTGCTTTTGACAATCAATGGTGATGGCCAAAACTTGTTTATGATTTTGGATGGAGCTATACCGTTGAAGGAAGTGACTGGTTTGGTGAACGAAAATAACAATAAAAAGTAGATATTATGAAAAGATTACTAACATTGTTATGCCTAATTGGAGTACTTTCTTCATTGCAGTCCTGCATCATTAAAAAAGGATCCAATATGGATTACGTCAGGGGGGCAAATATCTCAAATAAAGCAGAAATTGTTGCCATAAATTTGCCGATGTGGTTAACGAAACCGTTTATCAAAAAAGCGTTAAAGGATGATAACGACGAGGAATCACGAGCGATGACTGCAATCGTCAAAAAACTGAAAAAATTCAGGATGATGACATTATCAAACAATGACCAGGAAAAAAATGCGCTGATTTTGGAGGATTACCACAAATATCTAAAAAAGAACAAATTTGAGGAACTGCTGGTGATCAACAGCGAGGGGGAAGAGATATCAATTAATGCACGTATTGACAAAGATAATGTGATCAGTAGGGTTTCACTTTTGGTACACGACGAAGGCGATGAAAGCGTATTTATGGATATTAAAGGCAAATTTTCATTGGATGAACTTATTCAGGGATTGAATAAGATAAAATCGAAGGATAAAAAGCTGTCCACCAAATTGGCTGATACCCATACTGTAGTTCAACAGGAACTTTAGCTGAGACAGCGATTCTTGATTAAACAGCATATAAATGCCCCAAGAACTAAAATAGTTTTTGGGGCATTGTTGTATTATACTTTCCTTTTATGACTGAAATACGATGTCCAAGGCATCGAAAATATGCTTCTTGGCGGTATTTAAATCCGCGTCGGTATGCGCAGCGGAAACAAAACCAACTTCATAGCCCGAAGGGCCGAAATATACACCTCTATTCAAGAGTTCGCGGTGCATAATTTTGTATGATTCCATTGACGCGGGGTCAATTTCACTTGCTTTCTTGATATCTTCTTGCTCGGTAAATGCAAACCAAAAGATAGATGCAACATGGAATAACTGTACTTGATAACCTTTTTCAGCGATATATTGACGAAGATCCTGAACAAA
Source organism: Sphingobacterium sp. UBA7625 (assembly GCF_002484085.1). Classification (NCBI taxonomy): domain Bacteria; kingdom Pseudomonadati; phylum Bacteroidota; class Sphingobacteriia; order Sphingobacteriales; family Sphingobacteriaceae; genus Sphingobacterium; species Sphingobacterium sp. UBA7625. Next base: position 24,937 of record NZ_DLJD01000009.1, on the reverse strand, counting down.
TGCTGCAGTTTTGGCATTTAAATTTGTATAAAAATCCTTTTGTGCCAATACAGTCAAGGCTGCTATACCTGCTGCCATGGCTACAGGATTTCCTGATAATGTCCCGGCTTGATAAACGGCACCATCAGGTGATATACAAGCCATAAGCTCTTTGGATGCTCCATAGGCTCCCACTGGCATTCCGCCGCCTATGATCTTACCATAGGTGATAATATCAGGCTGTATTTCGTAGTAAGCAGAGGCTCCTTCAAAACCGATCCGGAATCCGGTGATGACCTCATCCATGATTAGCATGCTGCCATGTTCTTTTGTGATATCACGTAGGAAATGCATGTATTCTCTGGATTGCATTAATAGACCATTGTTGGCTGGAATACCTTCAATGATCACTGCAGCAATTTGATCTTTAAATTCTGTAAAAGCAGCTCTCAGCGCGTCTTTGTCATTTAACTCGATGACGATTGTTTCATCTGCAAAAGCTTTGGGAACGCCCGCCGAAGAAGTTTCTCCGAAAGTAACTAATCCAGAACCAGCCTTCACTAAAAGCGAATCCGAATGACCATGGTAACATCCGTCAAATTTGATGATCTTATCGCGTTTGGTATATCCTCTTGCCAAGCGGATTGCAGACATCACAGCCTCGGTTCCTGAACTGACGAAGCGGATTTTCTCGATATATTTATTTTTTTCAATAATCAATTCGGCGAGTTGATTTTCCAGAGCAGTAGGTGCACCAAAACTCAATCCTTTACCTAATTGTGCGGCAACGGCCTCGCGAACTTGATCGTTATTGTGTCCCAAAATCAAAGGACCCCACGAACAGCAGAAATCGATGAACTCATTGCCATCGGCATCCCAAAGATGCGCTTTATCGCCACGTTCAATAAATAAAGGGGTGCCAAATACGGATTTAAAAGCCCGAACTGGCGAGTTTACACCGCCCGGGAAATATTGTTTTGCCTTTTCGAATAATTCAGCAGATTTTGCTCTTGAAATATCAGGTGTTTGCATTGTCAAATTGAAAAGTAAAAATTATCTAATGATGAGCTCGCTATCGCTCGTTAAAAAGTAGAAAAAAGAGACACTTGTGAGCCGCAGGCTTCCACGACCATAATCTAAATACTCTTATCTCAATACTAAATACTAAATAAAACCTTTTTCCAAAACTTCTTTGGAATGGTAGGACAAAATTGCTGTTGCGCCTGCACGTCTGAAACTTAATAAAGTTTCCAAGATGACGCGTTCATCTAACCATCCATTTTGAATAGCAGCTTTTAACATCGCATATTCACCACTGACGTTATACACCGCGATCGGAAGATCAAAATTATCAGCGAGGAGTTTAACAATATCTAAATAGGGAAGCCCCGGTTTGACCATTAGGAAATCTGCGCCTTCTTGTGCATCGAGTTGAGCCTCGATAAGCGCTTCCTTCGCATTTGCAGGATTCATTTGATAGGTTTTCTTGTCACCATGTTTTGGAGCCGAACCTAAAGCGTCTCTGAATGGACCGTAATAGGCTGATGCATACTTCGCTGTATACGACATTAAAGACACGTTAGTGAAACCATTGTGGTCTAATAGCTCACGAATATACCCGATACGTCCGTCCATCATATCGGAAGGTGCGATAATATCTGCACCGGATTGAGCGTGTGCGAGTGCCATCTTGCCCAATACTTCCAATGTTTCGTCGTTTAGGATTTCGCCATTTTCGACAATTCCATCATGACCATCGCTACTGTAAGGATCCATTGCTACATCCGTAACGATACAAGCTTCGGGAAAATTTTTCTTTACGGCCTCAATAGCCCGTAAATACAAACTTCCGTCACGGTAACTCTCCGTCGCATATTTGTCCTTCAATGACTCTTCGATATTGGGAAATAAGTCAAATGAACGTAAGCCTAATTTGAGGCAGCTTTCCACTTCTTTCAATAAATTATCAATGGAATAGCGGTAAATACCCGGCATTGATTTAACTTCGGTTTTTTGATTTTGGCCATCTACGATAAAAAGTGGAAAAATCAAATTTGACGCGTCTAAACGTGTCTCTTGAATCATGTCGCGAATCACGGCAGATTTACGATTTCTTCTCGGACGTTGTAACATTATTTTTTATTTATTTATTATGATCCAGTGATTTTGTGTCGTTCAATTGCAACAGCGATAAATCTGTTTGCTAACCTTTCCATACGCAATACTAATTACTTGATACGATTTAATAGTCCAGACCAAAAACAGCCTCTGAGAGACCAATTTCGTCTGGTGAATACGGAAGGGTGTAAGGAACATTCATCTCATCAAACTTCGCCCCGGTTGAACGACCAATGCAGATAACTTTTTGTCCCGGCTCTAATAGATTATCCGCAAAGTAGGCTTCTACGTTACTAGGGCTTGTAAATACGAGTACTTCTGCATTGGATGGATCGACGTCCTCTTCCAATACAGTCTCATAGACAGGAATATTTATGATTTTTGTCTCTGGACTTAGCGCTTTCTGAATGGTCTCAAGCGATTCCTTTGCGCGCGGAATAAGTACTGTTCCACCATTTGCCAATTCGGCAAATTTCTTAGCGATTTCATCCATGTTAATACCTTCGCTGTCACCAGAAAAATCAGCTACACGATCGTACTTACGCAATACTTCTTCTGAGCCACGGCCAATAACGCCTATTTTGGTCTTTTTACTCAATCGGGGTTCCAGATTGAAGAAATGCTCAATCCCGTTCTTACTTGAAAATATAATCCAATCCACATGTTTCAGGATAAAAGGATCCAATTTGTTAATGATCGGAAATATTTTGATCAATGAACGCCCTTCGATGGAAATATTATGTTTGGCCATTGCGCGCGCGAAGTAGGAATTTTCGTCCACCTCTCTGGAAATAAAGACAGATTGAGGCAACTTACGGTCTTTTGCGTACTTGCTGAAAATACGCTCTGCCAACCGGTTTGGATCAGCATCTCTGAGGTACACACGATCAGGAAAGTCTTCACTCGTATCAGCAATGGAAGCCCAAGCCTCATACTCGTCACCACTTTTACGACAATAACATCCGAGTGGAGCATGACATCCTGCATCAAATTTGTTCAATACCAAACGTTCCACAGCAATGGTTTTAGCTACCCCATCATTATTTAGCGGTTGCAATGCGGCAAAGAGTTCCTTGTCGACTTCACGGATCTGAATAGCTAATACACCCTGTGCCGGAGCAGGAATAATTTCGACCGGTGGGATTTCTTCGACATGAAAATCAGAGATATCCATTTCGATACGGCTGATACCAGCTTTTGCCAGTATAATTGCATCGTATTGTTCATCCCGCAGTTTTTGCATTCTTGTCTGCAGATTCCCTCTTAGATCGTCGAATTCCAGGTCTGGGCGTAAAGCCGATATTTGTGCTTTTCTACGGTTGGAAGATGTTCCGACAGTTGCGTTATGTTTTAGGGACAGCCGCTTCTTGATATCTACACAATCCTTGTGGATAATCAATAATTCGGAAGGATCCTCCCGTTCGGAAACAGCTGCAATAATCAATCCCGGAGGATTAATCGTAGGTAAATCTTTGTGTGAGTGTACAGCTAAATCAATGGTCCCGTTCAAAAGTTCTTCTTCAAGTTCTTTGGTGAAAAATCCTTTACCTTCCAATTTATCCAAACGGAGATGCTGAATAATATCGCCTTGAGTTTTGATGACTTTTAACTCTGCTTCTATACCGATTTCCTGTAATCGGTCTTTCACAAAATTTGCCTGCCACATTGCAAGAACACTTCCCCTGGTGCCAATAATTAGTTTTCTATTCACGTTATTTTACTTTACCTATTAAAATGTGTTTAATACCATTTATCGAAGCAAAAATAAATAAATAGGTGGAATATGTTGACACGTTACTGTCATTATCTAGAAGGAAATGATTGATAAACCGAAAATTAGAATAGCAGTAGGAGCTCTTTTGACAAAAAAATCAATTGCATACGGTCGCCATTATTGGGCGCAATTCAGAAAAGGATAAATGTATTTTGTCAGAAATGATTGCAGCGATAGGATTGCAATTAATTTTTCTCAATCTCTGGCGTTTTAACCAGGATCTCTTTCGCCATAACCATCGGAACTTTGATGTATTTCTTTTCCATATAGTTGATGACTTTTTCAAGAACCTCCCTCGCTTCCGGTGTCAGCGCCTGTACTTCTTGGGCAAAGACCTCGTTTAAGGCAAATGACTTGATTTCTTTGATCTTCTCAGGAACTTCACGCATAGCAACCTCTACGCGTCTTTGTTTGATCAGTGGTAAAAATTCCTGAATATTGTCCTGAATGATTTTTTCAGCACTGTCCAGTTCATTATAACGTTCCTGGATATTTTTCTCCGCAATAGCTTGTAAGCTACTGACTTCAATGTAATGAATCGGGTTGTTTTTGATTACTTCGGCATCGATATCATTTGGAACAGCTAAATCAATGATAATTTTCTTGTCAGTTTCACCATTTAGTAGCGATTGGTACAACGTGTTATCAATGATTGATGTTGGAGCGCCGGTACATGTAATCAGAATATCAAAACCTTCTTTGTATTCGTCAATGCTAGCAAGCGGATAAGCCTCAGCATTTAACTCCGCAGCTAATGCTTTTGCGTTTTCAAGCGTGCGGTTAAAAACGACAAATTTGGCCTTTTGATTTTTTTGGAAATATTTTGCTAAGTTCTGATTTGTTTCGCCTGATCCGATAATAAGGATTCTCGGGTTTTCAACGAGTTTTAATTCACGTAATTTGCGGTAGGCAAGAGAAACAACAGAAATTGGGTTTCTGGAAATTTTGGTATAGGTATAAACTTCTTTTGCTGTTTTTACAAGACGATCCATCATTAAACGAAGGAAATCACCTGTAAAACCGGCTTCTCTACAGCGGTCATACGCTCTACGTACCTGCGCTAAGATTTCTTTCTCGCCAACAACCAAGCTTTCAAGTGAGCAGGACATCCGAAGCAAATGATGTAAAGCATCCATTCCTTCATATTTGTTGACCTGACCCAAATAACATTGGAGTCGCTCCTGCGGAACACAGAAATTCAATTTTCCCATAAACTCCGCAATAAATTCGTTGGTCAATTCGTGAGCTCCATAAAATACAAACTCTACCCGGTTACAAGTACCAATGTAAAAGATCTCCGGAATATCTAGGCTGTGTTTTAAGCTAATGAGGCGACTTTCTAAATCCTCATTGCAGATCACTAGATTACCTAGATCTTTTAATTCGACATGTTTATGAGTAAACGCTAATACTTTAAGATTTTTCAAAGCTCTAATCCCTCGCTTATATTTAACGGTACAAATGTAGCTTAAATGCTTTGTGCTTGTGTCAAAAATCTGTCAAACGCATTAATTTAGAAAGATTTTAAATAGCTTTATTTTGTGATTAAGTGTTTGATTTTTAGTGTTTTAAATATCGTTATAAAATTGAATGATTTTCATCACACAGATGTGTGATGAAAATTTCAACCTCTTGAAGGCGTTAAACTATTCATTATCGCCTGTATTTGTTTGTGCTGAATCGATGGTGATATCTTCAAGTTCCTCTACATAGGGGACTTCTTCAGCGGCGGTCGCCTCCGCTATTTCACTGTCACTATATTGATAATAAGTATCAAATGTTTTAGTCCCTTTATTGTAAATCAATGCATACTTGGAACTTTTGTTTTTGACAATAATTCCATCAGCTGGAGCGGGAACTAATTTCATCTCATCCATAAAAATCTTCTGTCCTTTTTTAAAACTATTGATCAAAGGAAGTTCACTGGAATATTCTTTCCAAAACAAGATATCTCCTTTTGCTGATATAATCCAGATGGCACTACTTTGATAGTCATTTTTTTCCACTAAAAAAGCCATTTCTTTATTCCAATTGTCCGCATCATGACGATCAGTAAAATTACCGTAACAGAATACCGATTTTGCACGGTCCTTTATCCGGGTGAATTTATAGATGGGTTTATCCCCGGAGGGTTCCAGGTAACTATTTCCCATAAAGATTTTTGTAATGCCTCTGCGGTAACGTAATGGAATATTGTCATATTCGGGGATTGTAAAGATGGCATTGTTCCAATGGGCGTATTCATCAATGGAGCTCCAGCCATCAGCATCTTCGAGATCTTTTGGATCTGCATTCTCAAATCCGCCCACGGCTGTTGCTCCACTATCTAGAGGTATGGCATCAAGGTCTTGCCGCAGGACGAAATTATAATATCCTCCGCCGGCAAGTATGGCCAATAGCAAGACTATTCCAATAATGATATATATATTTTTCTTTGATTTTTGTTTTGGTGCCTGTTCTGTTTCAGGTTCTTCAAATGCTCTTTTCATGTTCAATATTGGGCTTAAATTTTAAATCAACTTTTGGGTAAAGACTCTTTTCAAATACTTTTTATAACTCAATTTTGAAGGAATCAATTTTATTCAATTTCAAATGATCTTTTGGATTATTGTTATTTGTCCAGAATGCTATACGAGAACTTCGTTTTAAAATTAGAACAAATTTCCAAAAAATGAAATACAAGTTATATATGTGGCGATATTCAACTTATATTCGTATCAATTTTAAAGTAATTTGAGCCATGGTCATCATCAGGAAGTATTTTGCCATTGTTGGACTAATCATTTGTTTTTTGTCCAGTATGACTCCATTTTTAAAAGTTCCTATCAAGGGTAACTGGAATCTTTATCAGGTGGACGCCTATCTATTTTTTATTACAATGCTGATTCTGGGAATAACAGCATTGTTATTTTTTGTTCGTGCGGTACGCGCCTATCAATGGATGACAAGACTGTCCGCATGTTGGTATCTAGTCAGTATTACCGCCGTATGGTTTAAAATCAACAATTATTTTGGCTGGGGGTTTGCGGACAAATTGTTGTCCAAATCGCTTCACATGCGCTGGGGGTGGATTGTCTATTTGATCGGGATCCTGCTATTGCTGTTGAGCACAAAGAAGATTGTGTCAACAAATGAGTGATGCGAAAAAAATAAGCTAGATATTTTATCTAGCTTATTTTTTGTTTGGACGATGCGGTATAAAATGTGCCTTTAGTTTATCCAGACCGAGATCCTCTTCAATTTTGTCTAACTCATAAGACCAGATTTTCTCATCCAAAATTTCATGCAGCACTTTCGGATTGGTGAGGTCCACAGGACGTACACGCTGCTCTCTATTGATTGGATTAGTCAGTTCCTGCAAACTGCTGCTATGTCTAATGATCTGAAAACGGAATGTCGGCCATTTTCCAACATTGGCGAAGTTTCCTGTATAAAATTGGATAGAATCGTGCGGTGGTATTTTATTGCTAAAAAGGCCTTTCACTTTATTTGCCGTAGCTTCGGAAACTGATACCAGGAGCTCATAACTTGTCTCATTGATGATATGAAGCTTGGCCAATCCATCTTTATGATCTCCGGAGATAGCCAGTAAAATTCCTTTTTCGATAAATCGATGCGGCGTCAATGGGGCGGCATGCTGATCAAGCTCGTCATCTGCTCTGCGCATATTTCCAAAGACGAGCGTGATCTTGTCCATGGGAACAGGAATTTCAAATCCTGTTTCATCTGTTACTCCGACAATATTGTTCGCTTGCATGGAAGTGATATGTCCTTCAATGGGCTCATCCACAAACCTGACTAAGTCGCCTATTCTAAATTTCATGATTAATTTACTTTTGTATCTATAATATATAATAGTTTTTCAAGATCTGAATGGTCATTGTAGAGGTGGAATCCGACCCGAATACCGGAACCACGGGGGAAACATTTTATACCTTCATCCATCAGAAGCTGAAAATTTTTGGGGTCGATCTGTATATTGAAAATATTGCTTTGCGGACGTCTATTTATAATACGATCCAGGAGTAGCCCTCTACTAGCCAGTTCAGCCCGGGCCTGTGCCACCAGATCCTGTGTATACAAGACTGTTTCAGCATATCCCCATTGTTCAAACTGCAATAGAGACTGTTGTAAGGTTCCATGAGCTAGGGTGTCCAGATGCCCTGGTTCAAAGCATAACTGTACTACGGATTTATTCATCCATTGGTTGTTGAGGTAACTGTAGTTTTTCTGGATATCAGCATAAAGGATTTCTTTAAGTCGATCGTTCAGCAGGATAAAGCCATTTCCGAATCCGGCCATTAGCCATTTGTATCCGCTGCTCAATACGGCGTCAAAGCCCGAGGTATTAAAGTCAAATAAATCAGTTCCTAAAAATTGCGTTCCATCGCCAATGATTAACAAATCAGGATGCTGATGTTTTAATTCCTGTATAAAAGAAAGGTCTATTTTTAAACCGGAGATGTACTGAACAATGGATAGAATAAGTACGTTAGGTCTAAAAGTTGCTATGGCATCCAGAATATTAGCCTCAAGCTGTTCGTCCATATTGACAAAGCTATGCTCAAACCCACTAACTATAGTTGGGAAATTTACCGAGGGATAATCATTGTCCAAAAGCAGCACCTTATAATGTTTGGGAAGGCCCGCTAGTAATGCATTGAATCCAAAAGAAAAGCAGCTTGACAAAAATACATTGGTTCCCGGACAATTGAAGAATTGTCCAAGTGTATTTCTGCAAGAATCCAACATGGCGCCCTGTTGTTCACGAAGCGATGTGTTTGACTCATGAAACGCTTGATCGCGTTGCGTGCGCCATTGCTTTGTTTCACGTGAAAGTAGACCTGAGCCGGGGGTGGTCAAGTAAGTTGTCGCTTCATCAATGTCAAAATATTTACTATATGGACTGTTCATATCTTGGGTCTTTTGTTAATATTGCTAAATAATCAGGTAAGGAAAGGTATTCACCGCCCATGCTTTCCAAATGGGACGTATGAAATTGACAGTCTATCAATTGTAGGTCTATTTCTTGCGCGAGGTAAATCAGTGCAGCTTTCGAAGCATTAGGTACTTTGGAAAACATGCTCTCTCCACAAAATACACCATTGATCAGCATACCATAGAGCCCACCTACAAGTAATCCATCTTGCCATACTTCCACTGAATGTGCATATCCCATTTCATGCAATGCTGTATAAGCCCGGATCATGTCTTCTGTGATCCATGTTCCATCTTGATCCTTTCTATTGATAGTGGAGCAATTCTGGATGACCGTATGAAAACTGCGGTCTACCGAAATGGAAAAGGTCTTTTTCCGGATACAGGCAGCCATGCTTTTGCTGATCTTGATCTTGGAAGGATAGATGACGAAGCGTGGATGAGGTGCGTACCATAATATCGGTGTATCCTCACTAAACCAGGGAAATATACCATTGCTATAGGCCAAAAGCAATCGGTCAGCCGAAAGGTCACCCCCGACAGCCAATAAACCATCTTCATCAGCGTAGCTCGGATGTGGAAACTCCAGCTTTTTGTTATCCAGTTCAAATACCATCGATCCTTTAGATAGGCCAATTTAAATTGCGTTATTCTTCTGGTTGACGAGGCTCTTTACTTATTTCTTCAAACAATTTTTCCATGTGCTCCACGTACTCATTGGTGTCATCCAGGAAAAATTCCAATTGCGGGACAATTTTGACTTGGTTTTTAATTTTTGATCCCAACTTATAACGTATCTCGGATGTTTTGGTACGTATAGCTTTCATGTCTTCCTGCGCAGTCTTCGTGTTTAAAAAGCTCAAATAAACACGTGCGATAGCCAAATCAGGAGTAACTCGAACACGTGTAACTGTAATGAATGCTCCCGGAGCCCACGCTTTACCTTCCCGTTGAAATAATGCTGCTAAATCTTGTTGAATGACTCCAGCAAAACGTTGCTGTCTCTTGCTTTCTGTTCCCATCGTATACGTTTTATGTTGAATATGCTCAATATGATACACAAAGATAAGTATTTTAGGCTAGAATCACATGCATACCTATTGACTGGCTTTAACACCCGTGTATACGAAAAAAGGCACATCTTGGTTTGACGTGCCTTTAAATTTCGATTCACAATTGGTTAGGTAATTTCTTGCAAGTTTTAAGACGTTGGGGTCTATCATATTTGGTTTTTAATCTCGGTGTATTTAAAGTGGTAAGTATTTACTAACCTTACCGGCTTTTATTTTTTCATCTCCCTTACACTACAAACATAGGAATACTTAAAAAACTGACAAAATAACTTTTAAAAATAAAGTGAGTGGTTACTTATAAAATGTGTTTATTGCGATTTAACAAACTTTTAACATTTTTTTTTTTTGTAACATATATTTTTTGATTCCAAAATTCTCCTTTTTGCCCCTCTTTTGATTATTGTTTCTCCTTGCACAGCTTGGCATTGATATAACCATTTGCAATTGGTATTTTTGCATTGTTAAAAAATCGGGTGCATTTTGATCAATAACTTCAATCTGTTTAAGAGAGATCATAAATAATGAACAGAGATCGTTTTATGCGTAAAAAAGCTGAGTTGTAAATGCGAGGTTGCGCCAATTGACAAATAACTATTTGCTGAGGATAGGCGAATGGCCCTAAGACAAAAAATGACATACAAATAAATATTCTGATGAGCTATGATCAGCTGCTAAACCGAAATGAATATTGGCTCATCATAATTTCGTTACCATAAAACAATATATATCAATGAAAATCTGGCAAAAAAATATAGATGTTGATTCGTTTGTAGAATCTTTTACCGTAGGTAATGACCGTGTGATGGACCTACAGCTTGCTGCAGCGGATGTTTTGGGCTCTTTGGCCCATACACGGATGCTAAATAGCATCAGCCTGATGACTGATGAGGATCTTGCTTTGGTACAGAAGGAACTGAAAAATATCTATAAGGAAATTTTAGCGGGGGATTTTCAGATTGAAGATTCGGTAGAAGATGTGCATTCACAGGTTGAGATGTTACTCACACAACGCATCGGCGAGGCTGGTAAAAAAATTCATTCAGGCCGATCCCGAAATGATCAAGTGCTTGTGGACTTAAAACTGTACTTCCGTACAGAGATCCAACATATTATTCAGAATACCGAAGCTTTCTTCAATGAACTGATCCAGCTTAGTGAACGTTATAAACATATTTTGATCCCAGGCTACACACATCTTCAGATTGCGATGCCATCATCTTTTGGTTTATGGTTTGGAGCTTATGCGGAAAGTCTGGTTGATGATCTGGAAATGATGAAAGCGGCCTGGAAGGTCTGCAATAAAAATCCATTGGGTTCGGCTGCAGGTTATGGTTCTTCTTTTCCGTTAAATAGAACAATGACCACACAGTTATTGGGATTTGAAGATCTGAACTATAATGTGGTCTATGCGCAGATGGGTAGGGGTAAGACCGAACGGATTTTAGCACAGGGGATGAGTTCGATCGCGGCTACATTAGCAAAGTTCGCGATGGACGTGTGCTTATATATCAATCAGAATTTTGGCTTTATTTCATTCCCGGCCCATTTGACAACAGGCTCGAGTATTATGCCACACAAGAAAAATCCAGACGTTTTTGAATTGATCCGTTCACGTTGTAATAAAATTCAGGCATTGCCGAATGAAATTGCATTGATGACAACGAATCTTCCTTCGGGTTACCATAGGGATCTCCAATTGTTAAAGGAAAATCTATTCCCAGCGTTTAAATCGCTGAATGAATGTCTTGAAATAGCGACCTTCATGCTAGAAAATATTTCTGTAAAAGACAATATCCTTGATGACCCAAAATACGATTACCTTTTCTCCGTTGAGGTGGTAAACAATGAGGTGCTTAAAGGCGTGCCTTTCCGTGAGGCTTACCGGACTATTGGTATTGATATTGACGAAGGACGTTTCAAACCATCGAAAGAGGTTAACCATACACATGAAGGTAGTATCGGAAATCTTTGTAACGATCAGATTCAACGAATGTTTCAGCAGGTAAAAGCGACTTTCGGATTTGAACAAGTAGAAAAGGCCTTGGAAGAATTGGTGAAATAAGGCCAATTATCCTACTCAGTCCGTAACACTTGGCAACAATAGTTGCTGATTGAGACATGCTTGAAGAAAAAGAGCTGTGATATATTTATGTTATCACAGCTCTTTTTTGTTATTTCTTAATTGAAAACTTAAAGTGTGTCTCTGAATCAAACGATTCACCGGCCCTTAATAGCGTGGAGGGAAATTCTGCTTGATTGGGGCTATCAGGAAAATGTTGTGTCTCCAGACAGAATCCGGCATAAGGTAGATATTTATACCCTCTTTTGCCGATATCATTTCCCGTCATCCAATTTCCGGTATACAGTTGTACTCCGGGCTCGGTAGTGAATACATCCAGCTGAATGCCTGTGTTTTTTGAGTAAGCTGTTGCGCAGGGCTGGGAGATTGGTTTATTATTGACATAACAATGGTCATAGCCTTTGGCTGCAATGAGCTGCTCATCATTTTCCGTGATGTCCTGAACAATTTTTTTAGGGGTTCTGAAGTCAAAAGCCGTCCCTTCTACCGGTACGATCGCATTGGGTACTTGATTCTCATCCACAAACAGCACTTCGTCTGAATTTATTTGAAGCACTTGTTGCAATACATCTCCGCTTCCCTCGCCATCAAGATTGAAATAGGTATGATTTGTTAAATTAATATGCGTGTCAGCATCGGACTCTGCGTGGTATTTGATAATGATTTCGTTGTTTCTCGTTAGCGTGTAGGAAACCATTATTTTTAAGTTTCCCGGGAAACCCTCCTCGCCATCTTTAGAAACGTAGTAAAATTCTACATGAGACTGATAGGTTACTCTACGGTCCCAAACTTTATCATGGAAGCCCGATATTCCACCATGCAGACAATTTGTGCCATTGTTCTGCGGAAGTGTATACTGTTTCCCGTCTATTTCAAATTTTCCGTTTGCGATGCGGTTTGCAAATCGGCCAGCGGTACAGCCATGGTATTTTTCATCGGATTCCAGGTAACCCTGAATGGAATCAAAGCCGAGAGCAACATCAACTAGGTTGCCCTTGTTGTCGGGGACTAGGATACTGACAATACGGGCGCCGTAATCCGTTAAAAGCACCTGCATACCGCCCTCATTTTTTAATAAAAGTAAATGGGTGTTTTTCCCCTCAATATTGGTTTCAAAATGTTTTGGAATAAGTGTTTGATATTTTGTCATGATTGATTCCCATTGGTATTTAGGTTAAAGATACATATAAGTCGTGAGATATGAGAATTGAGAGGGGAGACTCCGGTTAGGCGGTTTTTTCGGGTTGATCTAATAGGTGCCTAAATTTTTATTTTTTATATATTTGCGCTATGTCTGAAAAAATGAACTGGAAAGATTTGCTTTCTGCAAAACGCTGGGGCTATGAAGATAGAACAGCTGACAGCTACCTTGTGGCTAGGTCGGAATTTCAACGGGATTATGACCGGTTGATGTTTTCTTCCCCATTTCGAAGATTACAGAATAAAACACAGGTTTTTCCGCTTCCGGGAGCTGTTTTCGTACACAATAGGCTAACGCATAGCTTGGAGGTTGCCAGCGTAGGCCGTTCACTTGGCCGTATGTTTTATGCACAGTTAAAGGAGGAAAATTCCAATATAGATACCGAATACCCATTTCTTCAGGAAGTCGGAAATATTATCTCAGCGGCCTGTCTGTCCCATGATTTAGGTAATCCAGCATTTGGACATTCCGGGGAGTCTGCGATATCCACCTACTTCACAGATGGAGAAGGGCGTAAGTATCAGGAACAGGTGACTGCCGAAGAATGGGCAGATCTGACCCATTTTGAAGGTAATGCCAATGCCCTGCGGATTCTGACCCACGCTTTTCAAGGAAAAGATCCAAAAGGATTTGCTTTGACCTATACCTCATTGGCATCTATTGTGAAATATCCGTGTTTAGCTATTGATGGGCATGTCAAAAAAAGCCACCATCGCAAAAAATATGGATTTTTTACAGAAGAGCAAAAAGCATTCGAGAAAGTAGCCAATGAATTGGGGCTATTAAGAGATCCTTCCAATCCCAAGGGTTATTTGAGACATCCCTTGGTGTATCTTGTAGAAGCTGCCGACGATATCTGTTATAATATCATTGATCTGGAGGATGCACATCATTTAAAAATATTATCTTACCAAGAGGTCGAGGAACTTTTATTGCCATTATGTGGTTCCGAAAATCTTCGTGACCGATTGGACGGTTTGCTTGATACACCGAGTCGTGTAGCGCTCTTACGGGCTAAGGCAATTAATACCCTGATCAAAGGTTGTGTCGATGTATTTGTTCGTGAGCAAGAACAGTTTTTATCTGGAACTTTTTCATCCGCATTGATGGATGCACTGGATGACAGTATTGTAAAGCAAATGAACAAGATCTCAAAAATTTCTATAGCGAAGATCTATAATGCGCCAACTGTAGTCCAGATTGAGATTGCAGGCTATCGTGTTATGGATGCCCTGTTGAAAGAGTTTGTACCAGCATACCTTAAAAAGAACAAAAATAATTACGACAAGAAATTAGTCGCTTTGATTCCGGAGCAGTTTTATACAGACAAACAGGACTCCTATTCCAAAATCCGTTGTGTACTGGATTTTGTTTCTGGAATGACCGATGTATATGCCATCGAACTCTATCGTAAGATTAAAGGAATAACAATTCCGAGTATCGAATAAGTTTGCGAACAATTTATTTTGTTAGCGAGTGATCCCAGTGATCGATTTATTAAGATCAGGCTTACTTTTGTAAGCTATCTTGTCAAAGCAAAAATGAAAGTACTCGATAAGCTAAGAGCATGTACATGTTGCGTTTCAAATCTCAATATTCAAATCTCAATACTCTAAAATGAAGGTTGTAATAGCTGAAAAGCCCTCCGTGGCTCGTGATCTGGCCCGTGTGATGGGAGCGAAGGAAGTCAAAGATGGCTATATCGCCGGAAACGGCTATGCCTTTACCTATGCTTTTGGTCATTTGGTTCAACTATGCACGCCTCAGGCTTACGGTTATAATAGCTGGACCATTTCCAATCTTCCTATTATACCTGCAAATTTTAAACTGGAATCGAAAAAAGTTAAGCGGGATGGAAAGCAGATGGATGACACAGGTGCGGTCAAACAGCTCAATACGATAAAATCACTATTAGAACAGGCCGAAGAAATTATTGTAGCGACGGATGCCGGACGGGAAGGTGAGCTCATCTTTCGTAATATCTATTACTTTCTGGGTTCGAAGGTGCCGTTTAAACGGCTGTGGATTTCGAGTCAGACGGATAAAGCAATCAAAGAAGGTTTTGCTAATTTAAAAGAAGGCACTGAATACGATAGTTTATACATGTCTGCCCGCTCAAGATCGGAATCAGATTGGCTGATCGGGATCAATGCCACACAGGCGATCACCTTGGCAGCAGGCAACAAAGGGCTTCTTTCTTTGGGAAGAGTTCAGACGCCAACCTTGGCGATGATCTGCTCGCGTTACCTCGAAAATAAAGATTTTAAGCCGCAGGCATTTTATAAAATTCAGGCGGGCTTTGAGAAAGATAATATTAGCTTTAAAGCCACTTCAAACAAAATAGACAAAAAAGATGTTGCCGAACAGACCATCGCCCGATTGACTGTTGGAACAAATGCCCGCGTTGCTAAGGTTGAAGCCAAAGAGACAAAGGAACAACCCCCTTTATTGTTTGACTTGACTTCCCTGCAACAGGATGCAAACAAAAAATACGGCTACTCGGCCGACCAAACCCTGGGTATTGCGCAGACACTTTACGAGAAAAAGGTTATTACCTATCCACGTACGGGATCCCGTTATATCGGTGAGGATGTTTTCGAACATATCGAGGAACTTTTCCAGCATCTTTCGGATCATGCGGAGGAATCTATTGCTTCCATCGCGAAGAATTTAATTGGGGCAAAGTTAAATAAGCGTTCTGTTGATGACAAAAAGGTAACTGATCACCATGCGTTGTTGGTTACTGATGAAAAGCCGGGCCACATGTTGAAAGAACAGCAAAATATTTACAACATGATTGCCAAGCGTATGGTCGAGAGTTTCTCTGAAGTCTGTATAAAGGATATCACTACGGTCACGATAGATGCACAGGGGGTAGAGCTGATCGCAAAGGGAACGGTCATCAAACAGTACGGGTGGCGCCTTTCTGCCGAGCAGATAGAAGCTCCGGATGAGGATAAGAACAGCGATGACCAAGATAACGAAAATGCCCAGCTGCCTAAACTGCTGGCCGAGGAATTTCTGCAAATATTGACTTTGGAACTTGCTGAGCGTTTTACCAAGGCACGTCCGATTCATACCGAGGCTTCCCTCTTAAAAGCAATGGAAACTTCAGGTAAAGAAATTGAGGATGATGAAATGCGTCAGGCGATGAAAGACTGTGGACTGGGAACACCAGCTACCCGTGCGGCAACGATAGAGACGCTTTTTCAACGGGATTATATTAAACGGGATAAGAAAAAATTGATTCCAACAGAAAAAGGGCTAGCCGTATATAACCTTGTCAAAGATCGCTCGATCGCTAAAGTAACACTGACTGGAAAATGGGAGCAGAAGTTGGAAGAAATGCGGGCTAATAAGGTTTCTTATGATGTTTTTATGAAGCATATTAAGGATTATACGGCGAAAATTACCAAAGAGTTATTGACATTGCGTATTTCATTGGCGCAAGAGGAAGTCAAACCACAGCAGAAGGGGAAAATCAAGTGCCCCAAATGTGAGAAGGGCTTAATCCTGCTCTATGATCGGGTGGCACAATGTGATCACTACGCCCGCGGTTGTGATTTTAAGATTTGGCGAACCTTGAATGGTATTTTTCTGGAGGAAAAGGAGATGAAGAATCTGTTGGAAAAAGGGAAAACTTCGGAGTTTAAAGGTGTTAAAAATAGCGAGGGCGCCATCGTAAATGCTCCCCTTGTATTTGAAAACTTTAAAGTCAACGTGGGGTAAGCTGAAATCAGCCAACACTGGAATCGCAGTTGTCACGTAAACCAGTGCATGATTTGTACCCAAACTTCTTTCGGATGCGTTGCTATCAGAAATAGCATCTTGGGCGCTGCGGGAATAATCTCTAGTAAAGGAATAATTAATAGAATCCACAGATAAGTCCATTTATTTTTGAGATTAGTGGGCGTGGAATGTGTCTGCGTTATCGATCGAAGAGCGGGGAAAGTGGATTGCTTGTAATAAAAAAGTAGTAATGCTATATAAAATAGATAGCCTGTCAACCTGAAAAAGAAACCCACTTTGAGACCATAACCCATAATGGTCAGATCGATTACTAAAATATTGAAAATAATAGGTATGAGCATCAGTAGCCCCAAAATAACTGTACGGTTGAACAACAGGAATGCGGCGGCCATGACCTGTGAAATTCCAATGAAAGCTTTGAATGGTTGGTGGTCAAAAAGGTACCAGCCGATTTTGAATAAGCTCAAATCTTTTATGGGGGTATTGAGTTCGGCTTGGGTTAAACCTCCAAATTGTCCACCAGAGATTTTGCTCATTCCGTAACTTAGAAAAATGAGTGCTAACAATATCCTGATGGACAAGACAAGAAGTGTTTGGAATTTTTCCTCTTTTGTTGTTTCCATAATTTAGTGTTTATAATAAGATTCTTTTCATTGTCGGTTTCCATAAATTAATTTAAAGTCTTGGACCTGCAAGTCACCATATCGTAATAAGGTTTTGCTTTTCTTGTGTCCTTTTTGATTTGTATTAACTTTGCTGGCATTATGGCAACAACTTTGTATAATCCATTCAAACAATTTCAGTTTGATCCGGCTATTTGTTTTTTAACGGGCAATCAACTTCAGTCTGAGGAGGAGAGTATCCATGTCTTTCCTGTCTGGATGATGAAATCTTTTCAATTGGAAGATAAGCCGTTCAAAATGTTAGATGAGAATTTAGTGACCTATAAGTCCTTAAAACTTCCATGTTCTATCCTTGCTGCTGAAGCAATAGAGCAGATGGAACGTGCCGTTGAGCAATCATTCGAGCAAGGCTATGAAGCGGTCCGCCAATTGGATCCTTTGCTACTTTTTCAATGGATGACAAAGATCATTTATGGAGTTGTTTATAACGAAATTCTTGCAGGAATCCGCCAACAGAAAGCTTCAGGTGAGGACATGAATTTTTCACAGGCTTTGGCGCAGCGTTTTACCAACCTGCATGCCATGTTGCAGTCGTTGGTTGTTCCAATGGAATTTGAAAATACATTCCCATTTTCCCTCGTTGTTGTACCCGTAGAAAATGCACCGGATACCTTCATGTATCGTGATGAAATAAATACCCTGATTTTTTCGATTCGAATGAAAGACTTTGCGGTCATTGCTTGCCTTCAGGATAATGCGACAAACAATATCTATCACGAAGACATACTGAAAGTGATTGCTGGCAAAAAGCTTCACCCGATACAGTTTGAAGAATTATGTGCCCGCTATTTCTATTCAGCCTATTTATTCAATCGTTTGCCCGATTATACCTATTTAAATACACCGCAGAAAGTTTATGTTGAACCAATGCCTTTAGCAGATATGTCGATGAAACCAATATTTGATCATTGGCAGAACAAGACGTATGGGCAGGTATTGGAAAACTTCTGGAAGCCTTGGGGGCTGACCTTATTTGAAATTATCAAAAATCCAGAACAACCAATTAGCTTTTTGCTGGATGATCAAGGTGCTTTTATCGGGGATGTTGATATGCCTCTAAATTAAATCTGAAGAAAGTAGTGTAATAAGTTGTTCCAAATACGCGTTAAAATGGTATGATTATGGATAGGATCAGGTATGTATTCACCAAATTTTAAAATGACTGTTTTATCAGTCCTATTTTTTATCGTTTGTTTGACCTCAAAGGCACAGACTGGCGTTGTTCGTAACATTCCTACAGATAGTCTAGTTCAAAATGTGGATGATTTTCCTTATTTTAAGGGCGGGATAACGGCATGGTCAAAGTTCTTACAAAATAACCTCGATCTAACGCGTACAGCAGTTGCTATGGATAGCATTGCCTATGTAAAATATGGCTCCAAGCAAACAGCGATTCTTAATTTTATCGTTTGTGAGGATGGCGCGATTTGTAATATCGAAATTGAGAATCCAGAAAAGATAAGTCCTGAATTTGCTAAAGCAGTACTGTCAACAATGCGCAAATCACCGCAATGGATGCCAGCCTTAGTCAAAGGAAAGCCGGTCAAAACAAGATTTAGGCAACCTGTAGTTGCTGTTATTGAATAAATAAAATACAAGCTGTAATCTGAAAATTTAACCATTTATTCGCATAGTATGTCATTTTGGGATAAAGTCAAAAAAATCATGAGTGGGGAAGAGGATGAATCCTCCACTGGAAAGAAAGATGTTGAAATTACCGCCGGGGGTTCGACTGTGTATCGTTATGAAAATCAACCTGAGGAAAAAGATCCAAAAGACCTATTCCCCGAGGTACAATGTGTTTATTTGGAAGAGATTGAAGAGCATTTGGCGAAATACATCGCTGAGCCGGATTGGGTTTTTCACGAAATTATATCTGAGTTGGTGCATATTGATGTGCATTGGATCAAACCTAGCGCGAATTATCCGTACAATATCTTGGTAACATCCGGTATGAGTGACCTGCCGATGAGTGTTCCGGATGAAATAGATGATAAGCAAGCTTATGAACGTGCCGAATTGATGGTTGTCCTTCCTGCGGACTGGAAGATAGGTGAGGAGGAGTTTCAGGATGATAACAATTATTGGCCGGTCTATTTTTTGAAGAGACTCGCACGTTTTCCGCATGAGTATAAAACCTGGTTAGGTTATGGGCACACGATCCCTAACGGGATGGAAGCTGAGGAAATAGCAAATACCGGTTTTGGTTGTATGCTTTTATTGCCTCCCATGTTGAGTTTTGATGAGGAATTTTTGGAACTTCAAACGAAGGATGGTAATATCATCAATTTCTATGCGATGATTCCGGT
This sequence comes from Sphingobacterium sp. UBA7625, assembly GCF_002484085.1. Classification (NCBI taxonomy): domain Bacteria; kingdom Pseudomonadati; phylum Bacteroidota; class Sphingobacteriia; order Sphingobacteriales; family Sphingobacteriaceae; genus Sphingobacterium; species Sphingobacterium sp. UBA7625. Next base: position 5,032 of record NZ_DLJD01000009.1, on the reverse strand, counting down.
CTACAAGGAAGAGATGGATTTCAAACTGGAAGAAGGAACAGACGCTTTATTGGATCGTTTTGACGAATATGGGATCTCAGAACTGGTCGACATAGATCGTCCAAATGTGTGTAGGAACTAGTGATCTGAGACATTCCGTTCAAAAATGCAGTATTGTTAGGGGATAATCCTCGGCAATACTGCATTTTGTCTTATAGGCTGTTTTCAATGATCGCTATTGTTTTGTCGATATCTTGCTTACTGACATTAAGGTGCGGTCTGAAGCGGATGCTTTTCTCGCCACAGCCCAACATAATCAATTTATTGGCATAAGCCCGTTTGATAAATTCGTTACGGGAATCTGCAGTATCAAAATCCAGCGCAACAAATAAGCCTTCCCCCCTTAAGTTACTGAGCTGCGGTTTATCGTTTATCAGTTCCTGCAGCTTATTTTTAAGATATATTCCCTTCTCGGCGGCATTTGCCAATAGATTCTCCTGTTCAATGACTTCCAAAATTAATTTAAAACGGAGCATGTCTACAAAATCTCCACCGAAGGTTGAGTTGATCCGACTGGATTCTTTGAATACATGATGCTCGACCTGATCAAATTTTTCCTTATTCGCCAATATCCCGCAGACTTGAGCCTTTTTGCCAAAAGCCAGGACATCAGGGATAACGCCGTAATGTTGATAAGCCCACATTTTTCCAGTAATACCCAAGCCTGTCTGTACTTCGTCAAAGATGAGCAGCACTTCATTTTCATCGCAGATCTGACGCAGTTGTTGAAAGAATTCTTTCCGGAAGTGATTGTCACCCCCCTCACCTTGTATGGGTTCAATGATAATGCATGCAATATCATTGGGATTGTTCTCAATGGCTTGATTGATCTCGGCGATTGCTTTTTCTTCCAGGTTTACTGTTTGGCTTATGCGCTCCGGTGTTAAAGGGTAAGTAAGCTTGGGATTAATTATCCGAGGCCAGTTAAACTTTGGAAAATACATATACTTTCTGGGATCCTGTGTGTTTGTTAGGGAAAGCGTATAGCCTGATCGACCATGAAAAGCCTGTTTAAAATGGATGACCTGACTGGCTTCTTTTTGTATCCCTCGTGCGAAATTAAGTCTTGTTTTCCAGTCAAATGCTGCTTTTAAGGCGTTTTCCACAGCCAATGTTCCACCCGAGATGAAGAATGTGTAAGCGAGTTCTTTGGGTATGGCCACACGGTCGAAGGTATCCACAAAATCTGCAAATTCTTTTGGGTAGATATCTGACATTGCTGGTTTGTTGACTGCCATTTTGCCGAGAAAATCGCGATGTTTAATTAAATGAGGATGGTTGTAGCCAACAGCCATGGAGGCAAACATGCTAAACATATCCAAATATTCATCTCCATTTTCATCGACAACATAAGAGCCGTGCGATTTTTCCATATCCATGACCAGTGGAAATCCGTCCGCCAATATATGTTTACTTAGTCTTTCATGTACGTTGCTCATATTTTCGAATCTGAATGGTTTATAAATCGAATTTTATACCCTGTGCTAATGGTAAGTCTGTCGTATAATTAATGGTATTCGTCTGGCGACGCATATATGCTTTCCATGCATCAGAGCCGGATTCTCTACCTCCTCCAGTATCTTTTTCTCCGCCAAATGCTCCACCGATTTCTGCGCCTGAGGTACCGATATTGACGTTTGCGATGCCGCAATCCGATCCGGCAGCACTGAGAAATAGTTCAGCTTCTCTCAGGTTGTTTGTCATGACGGCCGAGGATAGCCCTTGAGTAACGCCATTTTGGAGGGCAATCGCATCTCTTATGTTACCCTGATATTTTATTAAGTATAAAATTGGGGCGAAGGTTTCATGCTGTACGATTTCATAGTGATTTTCAACTTCCGCAATAACGGGTTGCACATAGCAGCCGCTTTCATAACCTTTTCCCTCCAGTACTTTTCCCTTAATGAGAAGTTTTCCTCCTTGTGTTTTAATTTTGTCCAGTGCGTTTAAATATGATTTTACGGCGGCTTTGTCGATCAATGGTCCTACATGATTTTTGGTGTCCAGAGGGTCACCAATTTTTAGTTGTCCATAAGCTTTGGTCAGTTGTTTCTTTACTTTGTCATATATGCTTTCATGGATAATAAGTCTTCGTGTGCTGGTGCAACGTTGTCCCGCGGTACCTACGGCACCAAATACGGCACCGATGATCGTCATGTTGAGATCGGCATCGGGAGTAACAATAATTGCGTTGTTACCGCCGAGTTCCAGCAGCGTTTTGCCTAAACGCTGCGCAACAGTAACAGCGACCTCTTTTCCCATTCTTGTTGATCCAGTTGCTGAAATTAAGGCAATGCGGCTGTCAGCAGCAAGCCATTCACCGACTTCTTTATCACCCATGACCAGATTGGAGATACCTTCTGGTAATCCGTTATTGTGAAGGATATCAGCTAATATTTTCTGACAGGCGATCGCACATAGTGGTGTTTTCTCACTGGGCTTCCATACCACTGTGTTTCCGCAAACCAAAGCGATGGCCGTATTCCATGCCCATACGGCAACGGGGAAATTAAATGCAGTAATAATTCCGACGACGCCCAGTGGATGATATTGGTCATACATGCGATGGCCCGGACGTTCGGAATGGATAGTATTTCCGTAGAGCTGTCTGGATAAACCAAGGGCAAAATCACAAATGTCGATCATTTCTTGTACTTCCCCCATGCCTTCCTGGTAAGATTTACCCATTTCATAGGAGACTAATTTTCCGAGTGTCGGTTTCAATTCTCGTAATTTATCGCCTAATTGACGGATAATGTCTCCTCTCTTTGGAGCGGGGATAAGTCGCCATTCTTTGAATGTGTTTTCGGCGGTATGGATAATGGTTTCATAATCTTTCTGGCTGCTCCCTGATACTTTCGCAATGAGTTTTCCGTCGACTGGAGATAAGGATTCGAATGCTTCGCCTCCAGAAAACCAGTTCTCGCCTGTTGACGAGCCTAAATTCAGGGAGGTTATGCCAAGTATTTTAAGTTCCTTTTTTATCATAATGGTTTATTTTATTCGTGTATTACGTTAAATGTAAGGAATAAAATTCTGTTAAACAAGTTTTGAATGAATATTGTTCAGTTTGAAAATATTTTATTATCTTAGATAAGCTAATGTAGACTATACGATGATGAAACAAATAAATGTTGATTATTTTCAAGTAGATGACCTGTTATCCGAGGAGCAAAAGCTTGTTCGTGGTGCCGTGCGTGATTTTGTCCGGTCAGAAATAAAACCTGTCATAGAAGATGCGGCACAGGCACATCAGGCAATACCGGGGTTAATGCCTAAACTTGGTGCAATAGGGGCTTTAGGGCCTTATATTCCTGTAGAGTATGGTGGTGCCGGATTGGATCAGATTTCTTATGGTTTGATCATGCAGGAATTGGAGGCTGGTGATTCTGCTGTCCGTTCGGCTGCCTCGGTGCAATCTTCTTTGGTGATGTATCCGATATATACCTATGGTAGTGAGGAGCAACGACGGAAATATCTGCCGCGACTTGCTTCGGGAGAGCTTATAGGATCCTTTGGTTTGACCGAGCCGAATCATGGATCTGATCCGGGAGGTATGGAAACACGACTGACCGCTAAGAACGGTGGTTTTCTATTAAATGGAGCAAAGATGTGGATCACAAATTCGCCGATATGCGATCTTGCCGTGGTCTGGGCACGCGATGAGGCTGGAAAAGTACGGGGGGTAATTGTTGAGCGTGGAATGGATGGTTTCGAAACGCCGGAAACATTACATAAGTGGTCGTTAAGGGCCTCTAAAACGGGTGAGTTAGTTTTTCATGATGTTTTTATTCCCGCGGAAAATGTATTACCTGAGGTAAGCTCAATGCGTGGGCCGCTGTCTTGTTTGAATTCAGCACGGTATGGAATATCTTGGGGCGTGATAGGCGCAGCGATCGACTGTTATGAAACTGCTGTTCAATATGCTTTAGAACGGGAGCAATTTGACCGACCAATTGGTGGATTCCAATTACAACAGAAGAAATTAGCCGAATTTCTGACAGAAATTACGAAAGCGCAATTATTGTCGTGGCGCTTGGGTGTCTTGAAAAACGAAGGTAAGGCAACTCCACAACAGATTTCGATGGCCAAAAGGAATAATGTGCATATGGCTTTACAGATTGCGCGTGAATCCCGACAGATCTTGGGAGGAATGGGCATTGTTGGAGATTTTCCAATAATGAGACATATGATGAATCTTGAGTCTGTTATTACGTATGAAGGAACTCACGATATTCATTTATTGATTACTGGCCAGGATATCACAGGGCTTAATGCATTTTCTTAAATCTGAATGCAAATCAAATAGGGGAACATCATATTGTTCAAATTGATGATAACAACATGATGTTTTGTTTAAGATTTCGTGTTGTTGTCTCTGATATAGTATTTAATTCACGTGGCGCAGCCATCGTTTTTGAGAAAAAGACGATGGCTGCGCCACGTTTATTCTGTTTTTAATAAATTCATTCTCCATATATTTAGTGTTTTCCTCTGATTGAATCCCATTTATCTCCCGGGAGGGAAAGCTATTTGTTTTCTTAAAAGAATTTTCGTTCAGATGCCCAAGTAATATAGATGGGTATAACAAGGATTGGCCGCCGTTATATTCCTTTTGATTCTTGGACTCTGTCGATATAATGGCTGATCATACTTTATCTAATTGCTTATCCTGGTAGATCACAAGCCCTAAAATCACAAATACTGTTTATGATCGCCCCTTTTTTACCCTTATTTATGGACAAGTTCGATTTTAATTTAGCAATAAGTTAGATTTAAGTTAGCAATCCATTAGGTTTAGTTTAGCTTTACCTAATGAAAACCTAAACTAAACCTAAACAAACCCTAACTAAACCCTAACTAAAGGCATAACTTGTCCTTGGGTTATGATTAATGTTTCCCATAGGCGATTGAATGGAAATTTTCGGGGTGCGGAAAGGCCTCCTGCGGAAAAACAATCAGCCACCGTTACAGCGAGTTAGGGGTAAAATGA